>JBAUVS010000405.1:0-9300 GCA_049583345.1 Woeseiaceae bacterium | reverse complement strand
AAGGAGCGGGCCTCAAATAAACGATCAGACAACAGATACACAGCGCCAGGGCTGTGGCGTCCTCGTCGACCAGTTCCCGGACCAGGCTAATGTACGTCGCGTTCACCAGGAAGAAGACTGCCGCATCGGTACGCCGCATGAACTCATGGGACGTACTCGAGACTCATGCGGTTGCTCAATTCGAACAGAACTGCTTCGTCCGCCTTGAGGACGTGTTGCGGGTCGCCGCCTGTCGCAGTCGCCAGTGTCATTCCTTCGACATTTGACCAAAGAAGATCGGGGCCACGGCCTGCGAGATAGGTTCCGGCAGCTCGACCGTCTGGTCCTGGAATCAGGCCGAACAGTTCGTAACGCACTGTCTCGCCGCTTTCGGGTTTCAGCTCGACAACGCCGTCGACGTCGGCGGGAGCCCCGAGCGTCAACTCCCTGGCATCCCAGTCGAAATGGAAGAACTGCTGTTCGCCGTTTGCGTCGGATCCTGCCTTGATCGAGTACTCGACAGTCGCCGGCAGGCCCGCGACAACACCCTCGTAGCGAGCGCTGATGGCGTCGACATTCTCGATGAGGCCGCTCGGTCCGTATTCGCCGGACATTTCGACTTTGCCGTCGGCGGCCTCGGGTTGTTCCTGAAGTGCCATGACGGCATCGCGTGCCGCCTGGAGACGGTCGCCGCCGGCACCGGATCGAACGAATTCGATGAATGCACTCCTCGTGCCGGCCGCTGTTGCCTCGTCCCATCGCTCCTGCCACAGCGCTTCGATTCGTGCTCTCGCTTCGCCGAGGTGTTCGCTGTCCGGGTGCTGCGACGCGAAGTCTTCGAGTGCCTCTATGCTGTCCGCCGTCTGAGCCTGATCCCAGTCGGAAGGTCCGCAGGCAGCCAGCAACACGAGCAGCCCACCAATCCCAATCGCATTGCATTTGCGCATGACGTTCCCCTCTGTGTAGTCCCCCGATAGCGGCGCTAACGTCAAGGCTCTGCTTGTTCAGCGCGCTGATATCAAGTCCCGCCACCGCCCACGTAGATCGTGCCCTCCTTCATCACGAAGGTCGGATGCTCCGTCGTCGAGATGTCGTCCAGCGGATTGCCGGCGACCGCCACGACGTCGGCCGACTTGCCCGCCTGCAGCGAGCCCGCGACGTCCGAGACGCCGAGCAGGTCTGCGGCGTTATGGCTGCCGGCCATCAGGGCCTGGGTCGGCGTGAAGCCGTTCTTCACCATCAGCGAGAATTCCTTCGCGTTCTGGCCGTGCGGTTCCACGCCCGCGTCGGTGCCGAACGCCACCGGCACGCCGATCTTCACGGCATGCTGGAACATGATCATCATTTGCGCCGATGCCGCCCGCGCCTTCTCGGCGATCTGCGGCGGATAGTTGTCGGCCTTGGCGCCGACCCAGAAACCGGCGAACAGCGTGGGCACCAGGTAAATGCCCTTCTCCTTCATCAGCTTGAGCGTGTCGTCCTTGAGGAAGGTGCCGTGCTCGATGGAGTCCACGCCGGCCGCAATCGCCATCCTGGCGGCTTCGTCGCCGTGGCAATGCGCGGCGACCTTGCGGTGCCAGGCGTGCGCCTCGGAGACGATGGCGTCCATCTCGTCCTGTGAGAGTTCGGGTACGTCCACCGGGTCGGATTCTGAAAGAACACCCCCGGACGGCATGAACTTGATGACGTCGGCGCCGTACTTGATCTGGTAGCGCACCGCCGCGCGGCACTCGGCCACGCCGTTGCAGACGCCGTCGATGGGTCCCAGCGGCTTGACCACGTTGGGCGGGTACGGTCCCTGGTCGGCGTGGCCGCCGGTCGAGCCGATGGCGTGCACGGCGGTGAGGATCCGCGGGCCCTCGGTGACGCCGGCATTCACCGCGTTACGCAGGCCGACGGAAATGTAATCGCTCGCGCCCACGTTGCGCACGGTCGTGAAGCCGGCCTCGAGGGTGCGCTTGGCGTATAGCGCGGCATAGAACGCCTGCTCCGGCGGGAGGCGGAACGTGTACTGGTAGAAGTCCTTGTAGTAGTTGTCGTGCATTTCGCCGGACAGGTGCACGTGGGAGTCGATGAAGCCCGGCAGCAGCGTGGCGTTGCCGAGGTCGATCACCTGCGCGCCGGCGGGCACCTCGAGGCGCTGGCCCACGGCGCTGATCTTCTTGCCCTCGACCACGACCATGCCGTTGTCGATCAGCTTGCCGGACGCACCGTCGAAAAGGTGCGCCGCCTTGAGGACGACGGGATGTTCGGGGGCCATCGGTGGCGTGTCCGCCTGCGCCAGAGCGGCACCGAACAACAGGCCGAACGCAAAACCGAGACCCTTGAGAAACCTTGTACTCACGACAAACTCCTTAAACGGGATTTGTGAATTAGTCGAACCGATCCTTCTGCAGCACCCAGTCGATGCCGTCGACGTCCGGCAGCTCGCTCCCGTCGTCGACGCCGATCTCGGCGGCGATCATGTTCTCGAGCTTCGCGCTCATCTCGAGCACCAGCTCGCCGTTGGCGGCGCGATCCGCGGCGAGATTCGTGGTCTCGTGAGGATCGTTCTGGCGATCGTAGAGCTCGAGGTCGTTGTGCGCGTAGAGCTCGTCGAGATTCGCGGGCTTGTGGTGTTCGAGCGGCGAGAAATACCGGGAGAAGGTGTACCTGCCGTCGAATACCGTTCGTTCGGTGCCGCGCTTCTTGAGGTTCGGCTTGAAGCCGCTCGCTTTCATCTCGGCCTTCGGATCTTTCCCGGCGGCCCGGGCGTTGGCGATGTGCTGCACGAGGTCGCTGTCGTTGGTCGCAATCCCGCTGTAGGTGAACAGTGCGGCGTCGCGCACCGAATCGACGGCGGCGCCGGCCGGATCGTTCAGCACGCTGGAGAAGTCCTTGCCCGGCAGCTCCCGCCCGGCGAATTCGGCCGTCTGCGTGGGGCTTGCGCCGGCCATCGCGAGCAGCGACGGCACGATATCGATGTGCGAGGTCAGCGCCTTGCACGTCTGCCCTCCCCGCACGTCGGGATGCACGACGTACATCGGCACGTGGAAGGTCTCCTCGTAGGCGAACGGGCCCTTGCCGCGCAGTCCGTGGGCGCCGCCGGCCTCGCCGTGATCGGCCGTGTAGACGACGATCGTGTTGTCCGACAGGCCGAGTGCGTCGAGCTCGTTGAGCAAGCCGTTGAGCTGCCGGTCGACGGCTCGGATGCTGTTGATATAGAAATTGTTGAAGCGGTGCCAGCGGTCTTCCTCCGGCGGGATATGCCCGAGCACGAAGTCCCATGCACGGCTGAATTCCCCGTGTGCCGCAGGCCGGCCCGCTTCGTCGAACGCCTGCGTCAGGCTGGCGGGGATCGGCACGTCCCATTGTGCGGCATATGCCGTGTTCTGCGGCGCGGGTGCGGCATGGCTCAACAGGTGCCCCGAGTCCTGGACCATTTGTCCGGGCAGGTCGGTATCGAAGTACATGACGTCGTGCGGATTCACGAGGCTGACCGTGAGCGCCCAGGGCTTGTCGGCATCGCTCAGCGGACGGCCCACGCGACGCAGCCAGGCGACGGCGCTGGCCGAGATGATCTGGTCGAAGGAATAGCCGCCGAGCGTGTGGCCGACGACATCGCCGGGCGACACGTAGTCGGAGAAGCCGTAGGCTTCCATCTCTTTCGTAAACAGATGCTGTGGCGGGAATTCCTGGTCGAAGGCGCGCGTCAGGTGCCACTTGCCCTTGTAGGATGTGTAATACCCGGCCTTGCGCAGCATGTGGCCCAGCGTCGGGATGTCCGGCGAAAGATCCTTTACCCAGGGCACGTCGAGGTTCTCCGACATGCCGTTCTGCGCGGTCTGCAATCCCGTCAGCATGATCGAGCGCGACGAGGTACACATCGTTGCGCCAATGTGATGCTGCTGCAGGTAGGTTCCCGTCCGCGCGAGGCGTTCGTGCCCGGGGAGGCTGAGGCCGCGCGGCCAGCGCGCGAAGTGGCGCTCCTGGTCGGTGAAAACGAAAAGGATGTTGTGGCCTGCCCTGGCCGGATCCTGCGAACGCACTTTGGCCGGCGCCGCGCTCACCGTTTCGTTGCCGAGCAGGCCGCCCGCCAGCATGGAAGCGGCGATGCCGACCGGAGCGCTCAGGACCAGATCGCGGCGCGATATGCCGCCGGATTTCTTGTTCGTCATGGATTTCTCAGAGGAAGGTGTGGCGGGGATTTTACACTCGCCGGCCTATTTGCGCACCACCGCGGATTCGGCCTGCCGGGAATGCTTCCGCCAGCGTCGCCGAACCTCGAGCCGGTTGATTCCGAGATCCCGTAGCGCATGGCGATGGTCGATCAGGACGACGACTTCGCACAGCCACATGAGTGTGCGCCATGACCACCGAAATACCCACTGTCGCCACGCCGTGAATGTCTGGGTCCTGAAAAACTGGCAATGGAATCCGAGATGGTCGCGCTCGTCCCGCTGTATCTCCCGCAGCATTTCGCGTACGCGGCAACGCGGCAGCCTCGAGGCGATGAGTTCGTAGTAGCTCAGGCCGACCACCTCGGCGGCGAGCAGCACCAGGACCTTTAGGCGCAGCCCCATGAGCCGGCGGCCGCGGACGAACAGGCGCGCAGTCCAGTTCTCGGCGAGGAGTTCGCCGCCGAGCAGGCGAACGCAACAGGCCAGCACGTCCGCATGCCGGTGTTCCTCCGCGACGAAGAGTTCGATGCAGTCCGCGTAGTCGGCATTGAGCCCGGGAAGGCGGCTCGTCCTGGCCTGGCCGATGACGCTGCCGCCGCCGGATTCGCCGAGCTGGAAGATCGCGAGCGAACGTGCCACCGACGAGGGGACGCAACGGTAGTCGATGTCTGCTTCTGGCGCAGGCGATGCGCGTTGCGACCGAGCGGTGAACAGCGCCTTCCAGTATTCGAACCCCGTCGTGCCGTCTCGCATCGCCCTCTCCCGCCGAGCCCAGGGCCTTTATGCCCGCGCGGCGTGGCGATCGAGGGGACGATCGGTGACGAAATGTGGCAGTTGCCCCGATTTCGGATTGCAGGCTCAGCGGTCGGCTGGCGCGCTCAGCTTGTAAACTGGCACGGGAGGTTGTTCGGCCTCCCGGTCGAGCATGCGTTGCGCGAGCCACTGGAAATATTCCCAGCGCGTGTCGCGTTGCGTCTGGGTGCGGATGTCCTCGACCAGCTTGTCCAGCTTGCGCCAGGACTGGACGATCGGCCCGCTGAAAAAATCGTCCACGCGATCCAGCGTGACCTCGTCGTGGTAAACCAGGATTCCGAGGCTTTCCCACGTGCCCAGCAGCAAGTGCAGGTCCAGCACGCCATCACCGAGACGCTTCTCCAGTTCCGCTTTGCCGAGATGATCCGGCAGCGAGTCGAGTACGGTCAGAGCGCGCAGCATGTCCCGGGTTTGCAGCGACCGCATGAGGGCGAACGACGAATCCCGGCGGCGCTGCCCCTGGTGATGCCGAAGTTGTGCCACCCCGAATACGACACCGAATACCACGGCAGCCGCAGCCGCCACGTTTGCGATTTCCGACAGGTTCATCTGGCCAACTCCGGCACGAGCGACGGCGACATTCTAATTCAAGTCCCGATTCGTGTAGTCTTTGCATTCGTGTGCCGCGCAAATCAAATAGCCCGCCTCATCCCAGCAATCGCCTGTCTCGTCCTGGCGGCCGCTTGCACACCGTCGGACCGGCCGCCCGACGTCGCCGAGGGGCCCGTTGCCTGCAAGGATCTCGCGGCATTCCCGGTGCCGGAGACGACCATCGAATCGGCCGGAGTCGTGGCCGCCGGCACGTTCCAGCCGCCGGTGCCGCAACCGCCCTACTTCCAGGCGGATTATTCGGCCCTGCCGGAGTTCTGCCGCGTCACCGGCTCGATAAAGCCGACGCCGGACTCGGATATCCGATTCGAACTCTGGTTACCCGGCGAGAACTGGAACGGCAAGTTCATGCAGACCGGCAACGGCGGTGCGGCGGGTTTTATCGTTTACTCGTCGCTCGCCGACAACCTGGGCCGTGGCTACGCCGTGGCGAATACGGATACCGGGCACCAGGGAGGCATGGGCGACTTCAGCTGGGCCGCCGGCCACCCTGAGAAGCTGATCGATTTCGAGTATCGGGCCGTGCACGCACTCACGGTCGTGGGCAAGACGCTGACTGCAGCCCACTACGGCCGGGTCCCCGACAAGTCCTACATGGTCGGCTGTTCGACCGGCGGCCACCAGGGATTAACGGAAGCCCAGCGTTTTCCGGACGACTACGACGCCATTCTGGCGGGCGCGCCGGCGAGCAACATGTCCTCGTTGTCGGCGCTGAGCACACAGATTCCCCTGAACCTGGGGCCGGCAGGCCTGCGCTTCAACAAGCTGGGCCTGCTGCAGGAGGCGGCGATAGCCGCTTGCGATGCGAACGACGGTGTGAAGGATCGTGTGATCACCGAGCCCTCTCGCTGTGACTTCGACCCCGCCGCGCTCAAGTGCAAGAGCGGCGAGACCGGCCAATGCCTGAGTGCGAATGAAGTCGCGGCCGCCAGGCGCATCTATGCCGGCGTGGTCGACAAGGACGGCAACGTGCTGTACCCGGGGACGGGCCCCGGCAGCGAGGCGGCCTGGGCTGCCTATTCATCGCCGCAGTTCGACATCGGGACGAGTTATTACCGATACGTCGTAATGAACGACCCCGACTGGGACCCGGCGACGTTTGACGTGGACGCGGACCTGGCACGCGCCAGGAAGATCGACCTGGGCGTCCACGCCACGATGGATCCGGGCCTCTCGGAATTCGTGGCTCATGGCGGCAAGCTGCTCACATACCATGGCACGTCCGACGGGCTCATCCCTTACCGCAGCTCCGTCAAATACTATGAGAGTGTTGTCGACACGCTCGGTGCCGATGTGGTGAAGGACAGCGTCAGGTTCTACCTTGTCCCGGGCATGAACCACTGTTTCGGTGGTACTGGCGCGTACGTCGTCGAATGGCTCACGGCGCTGGAGCAATGGGCCGAGCAGGACAAGACGCCGGGCACCTTGCTCGGCACGCACCCGGCCAACATGCCCGGTGCACCCCCGACAACGCCGGACAAGCCATTTACCCGCCCGATCTGTCCCTATCCGCAGGTCCCGAGGTACAAGGGCAGTGGCGACGACACGGATGCGGCCAACTTCAAGTGCGCGGCGCCTTAGGACGCCCGTTCAGAGTATTAAAACCTGGGTTGCACTGCTGCGCGGCATCAACGTCGGCGGCCATCACAAGCTGCCGATGAAACGACTCGTCGAGCTCATGGAAGGCAATGGCTATTCCGATGTCCGCACCTACATCCAGAGCGGGAATGTCGTGTTCAGGAGCCCGACGCAACCCGGCACGGCGATCGGCGATCTCATCGAGCAGGATCTCGGCTTCCGCCCTGCCGTGCTGACCCTGGGTGCGGCCGAATTCCGGCGAGCGTTGGACAACAATCCGTACGACGTCGACGTCGGCAAGAGCGTGCATGTCTTCTTCTGCGACAAGAAGCCGGCGTCCGTGGACTTCGAATTGCTCGACTCACTGCGCGCGGCATCGGAGCACTACACGCTGACCGGCAAGGTGCTCTACCTGCACGCGCCGGACGGCATTGCGCGTTCCGATCTCGTCGCGAAGATGGGCAAGGCCTTTCCGGGCGTGACGATGACCGCCCGGAACCTCAACACGGTGAGAAAACTGGCCGACATGCTCGGATGAGGGACCGCGTGACTGTCGCTGGGGATCAGAGCTTGTGCTTGCCCGACCGGTAGAAGCGGATCTCCGCCTTCTCGAGTGTCGCCAGCCCGTCGCCGATCGCACCGTCGATCAGGGGCAGAAAGCGTTCGATGCGTTCCTCGGTATCGACGATCTCGATAATGATGGGCAGGTCGCTCGACAAGCGCAGGATCTTTGCCGTATGCAGGCGGCTGTGCGCCCCGAAGCCCTCGAGGCCGCGCAGGACTGTCGCGCCGGCCAGGCCCTCCTCCCGCGCCTTGCGCACGATCCATTCGAACAGGGGCATCCCCTCGTACTTGTCGTTTTCGCCGATGAATATGCGCAGCAGCTTGCCTTCTTGCGGGAGCAGCATCGTCAGGTCCACTTCGAGGTCGTGAGGTTGTAACCGGCCCAGACCAGCGCAAGCCCGGCGATTACGTGAACGCCGACATAGGCCAGCGCGCGCGGGAACTCGGCATCGCGCAGCAGCGCAAAGGTCTCGTAGCCGAAGGTCGAATACGTCGTGAAGCCGCCCAGCACGCCGATCAGCGCGAACGTGCGGAACTCCGGCGTGAACAGCTGGCGCGCATCGACCAGTCCGGTGAGCGCGCCGATCAGCAGGCAACCGCAGAGATTCACGGTCAGCGTGCCGTACGGGAAGGTACTGAACGGTATCCGGCTCTGTACGAATCCGACGAGCCCGTAGCGGAACATGGCGCCCACGGCGCCTCCCGCCCCGACGAGGAGAAAGCTGATCAAGGTCGATCTCAAAGCCTGCTCACTTGTTCCGTACTTGCTGCGCCGGGATCGGCAACCGTGCGCCAAGTATCTTGTGGGCGTCCGGTCGATGCAAGTTGCGGCTTTCGCAACGCGAATCCGGGATAGGCGCCGATCGAGGATGGTGCGACACTACGCCCACCATGAATACGCTGAGCTGGATCGTACTGGGCGGCCTCGCCATGGCAGCCATCTCGCTGGTGGGTGCCTTTACGCTGGTACTGAAGCCGGCGACGCAGCAGAAGCTGCTCCTGCCCCTCGTCGCGTTCGCGGCCGGCTCGCTGATCGGCGGTGCGTTCTTCCACATGATCCCGGCCGCGCTGACGTCCGGACTCAGCGGCTTCGGCACGGGAGTCGCCGTCGTGGCGGGCTTCACCCTGTTCCTGATGCTGGAGCAGGGGCTGCATTGGCATCACTGCCAGCAGGCCGAGAGCGAGCGGCGGCGGCCGATGACCTGGCTGATCCTGATCGGGGACAGCCTGCACAACTTCCTGGGCGGCCTGGCCATCGCCGGCACCTTCGTGGTCGATATCCGGCTCGGGATTACGACCTGGCTCGCGGCCGCAGCGCACGAGATACCCCAGGAACTCGGCGATTTCGGCGTCCTCGTGCACGGCGGCATGTCGAAGCGACAGGCGCTCCTGTTCAACGGCCTGTCGAGCCTCACCTTCCTGGTGGGAGGGCTGGTGACCTATGGCTTGTCGTCGCAACTCGACACGAATTGGCTGATCCCGTTTGCGGCCGGCAATTTCGTGTACATCGGCGCGGCGGACCTGGTGCCGGAAGTGAACCGGCACGCCGACCTGAAGACCAACCTGGTGCATCTCGGCGCGTTCCTGCTCGGCGTCG
>JBAUVS010000404.1:0-4576 GCA_049583345.1 Woeseiaceae bacterium | reverse complement strand
GCGCGCCCGCGACGGGCCACGTTCGCAAGGCCGTAGCGCCAGGCGACGCCCACCCTGGAGCGGCTGCGGCCCATCAGAGCCACGAGGCCACGGCCGGCCAGGTATAGCGCGCCCGCGATCGCGACCAGCCCGCCCAGCAATATCACGAGCATGCGCAGGTCCGCGACGGCCCGATACAGCAGCGCCACGACCGCCGCGATCGCGAGACCGGCGACCAGCAGGCGCGACGGCCGCGGCGGCATCGCATCGTGTCGCAGTACCCGCAGCGGCGGCGTATTGCGCAGGCGGATCAGCGAGGGTAGCGCGAATCCTGCCAGCAGCGCGATGGCGCTGCCGGCCGCCAGGAGCACCGGCATCGTACCGGGGCCGGGGAGGTCGGCCGCCAGCAGGTCGGCGAGTATCACCGCTAGCAGCGCCTGGGCCGCAAAGCCGACGGTGCTGCCGATGATTACGCCGAACACGCCCAGCAGCAGGAGCTGGATCAGCGAGACCGAGATCACGAATCGCTGGGTCGCGCCCAGGCTCTTCATCAGTGCGACCGTGTCCATGCGCCGCTGCGCAAATCGCCGCGCCGACATCGCGACGGCGACCGCGCTGAGCAGTACGCTGATCACCGCCGTCAGCGACAGGAAGCGCTGCGCCCGATCGGCGGCGTTGAAGACCCGTTCGCTGCTCTGTTCGCGATTCGAGGTCGTTACCGACTCCGGCAGGTCGTCGGCGATCGCCTTGTCGAAGGCATCGAGCTCCGATTCGTCGCCGGCCACCAGCAGGGCATAGCCGACGCGGCTGCCTTCGCCGACGAGCCCGGTCCCCGGGATGTCGTCGATGTTCATCAGCAAGGACGGGGCCAGCGACGCGAAGCCTATCGACTGGTCCGGCCGGTAGGTCAGGACGGCGCTGATGCGCAACTTCGCTGCTCCGACGTCGAGCACGTCGCCGACGTCCGCCCCGATCCGAGCCAGCAGCGCGGCGTCGGCCCAGGCCTCGCCACGCGGCGGGATGCCGACGGCGGGTCGTTCGCCGCCGAACAGCTGGTCCGCGATGCGCACCCTGCCGCGCAACGGATAGCCGCGGCTCACTGCGCGGATCGCCGCCAGAGCGCTGGTATCGCCCGCGAAGACCACGCTGGGGAAGGACTCCGTCTCCGCGGTCTCGAGGCCGTAGCGCCCCGCGAGGTCCCGCCAGCGGGCCGGGATCGGATCCGGCGATCGCAGCCTCAGGTCCGCCGCCAGGACCTCACGCGCCTGCCGCTCCACGGCCTTGCCGATGCGGTCGGCGATGAAGCCGACTGCTGTCAGGGCCGCGACCGCCAGCGCCACCGCCGCCAGCAGCACGAGTACTTCGCCGGAACGCAGCTCGCGGCCGAAACTGCGCAGCGCGAAACCCGCGGCATTCACCGCCGGGCCACTCCGTCCGAGACCAGCCGCCCGGCGTCCAGCGCCAGGACCCGGTTACATCTGCCGGCCAGCGTGCTGTCGTGCGTGACCAGCACCAGCGTCGTCGTCGAATCCGCGTTCAGCCCCAGCATGAGATCCATGACCCGGCCGCCCGTCGCGGCGTCCAGGTTGCCGGTCGGTTCGTCGGCGAACAGCACGGCCGGTTCGGTCGCGAACGCGCGGGCGATCGCGACGCGCTGCTTCTCGCCGCCGGAAAGCTGCGCGGGATAGTGCCGCCATCGGCTCTCGAGGCCCACCCTGCCGATCACCTCGAATGCCGCGTCGCGCGCGTTGCGGTGGCCGGCGAGCTCGAGCGGCAGCATGACGTTCTCGAGCGCGTTGAGCGACGGCACGAGGTGGAACGACTGGAACACGAAACCGACATTGTCGGCACGCACACGAGCCCGGCCGTCCTCGTCCAGTTCCGAGAGGTTGGTGCCGTTCAGGACGACGTGCCCGCTCGTCGGCAGGTCCAGCCCCGCGAGCAGCGCAAGCAGGGTAGACTTGCCGGCGCCGGAAGGTCCGACGACGGCGACCGACTCGCCGGCCGCCATCGTGAAACTGACCGCCGACAAAATGGTCAGTGAACCCTCGGGACTGGTAACCTGTTTGCTGATGTCGAATGCTGCCAGTACGGCCGCGTTGTCAACCGATCGATCCGTCATGCGTATTGTGTCCGCCCTTCTCGTCCTGTTGCTCGCCCTCAATGCACACGGCGCCGAAGCACCCACCATCCTGGTTTTCGGGGACAGCCTGAGCGCAGGCTACGGTATCGACGTTGACCAGTCCTGGGCCGCTTTGTTGCAGTCACGCCTCGAAACCCAAGGTTACGAACATCGCGTCGTGAACGCCAGCGTCAGCGGTGAGACGACCGAGGGCGGCGTCGCGGGCATCGAGGCCGCACTCGATTCCTTCCGGCCCGTGCTGGTCATCCTCGAGCTGGGTGGCAACGACGGCCTGCGCGGCATCCCGCCGGCGCGGATGGAGGAGAACCTGGAGAAGATCGTCCGCGCATCGCGGGCATCCGGAGCCGCGGTCGTCATGCTGGGCATCCGGATCCCGTCGAATTACGGTCCCCGCTATCGAGAAGAATTCGAGGACGCGTTCCGTGACGTCGCCACGACCTGCAGGATACGCTGGATCGAGTTCTTCATGGAGGGCATCGCCGAACATCCGGAGCTGATGCAGGCCGACGGCATACACCCGAATGCTGCGGCGCAGCCTCGACTTCTGGATAATGCATGGCCGATTATCCGTGCTGCACTGGATGACCTGGGCTAAGTCGTTATGAACAAAGTCTGGCTGAAATCCTATCCGGAAGGCATTCCGGCAATATTGCCGCCCGCGCCTTTCCGTTCGCTCCGCGACCTGTTCGAGCAGGCGTTCGACGCCTGGCCGGACCGGCCTGCCTACACGAACATGGGCACCACGCTGAGCTACCGGGAGCTCGACGAATTGTCCATGCATTTCGCCTGTTACCTGCAACAGACCCTCGGCATGACGCGCGGCGAACGCGTCGCGATCATGCTGCCGAACATCCTGCAATACCCCGTGGCGATGTGTGGCTTGTTTCGCGCGGGGCTGGTCGCCGTCAACGTCAATCCACTGTATACGGCGCGCGAACTTCAGCACCAGCTCGAAGACTGCGGCGCCCGCTGCATCGTGATCCTCGAGAATTTCGCGAACAAGCTCGAGCGCATCATCGACAAGACCGACGTCGAACACGTTATCGTGACAGGCGTCGGGGACCTGCTCGACTTTCCCCGCGGCCTCGTCACCAACCTGTTCCTGCGCTACGTGAAGCGGGCGGTGCCGAAATACACCCTGCCCGGCGCGGCGCGCTTCGCCGCCGCGCTACGGGCAGGCCGAGACAAGGGGCTGAAGCACGTCGAGATCGGCTTTGCCGATATCGCCTTCCTCCAGTACACGGGCGGAACGACCGGCGTCTCGAAGGGGGCGATGCTCAGCCACCGCAACATGGTGCGAAACGTGCAGCAGTCGATCCTCTGGCAGGACAAGGCCTACGAAGGTCTCGACCACATCGTCGCCATCACGGCGCTGCCGCTCTATCACATCTTCTCGCTCGAAGGTAATTGCCTGACCGTGATGGCGCAGGGCGGCCAAAACGTCTTGATCACGAACCCGCGTGACATGAAGGCGTTCGTCGCCGAACTCGCACGCCATCCGTTCAACCTGCTCACCGGCGTCAACACGCTGTTCGCGGGACTCCTCAGGGCGCCGGGGCTCGCGAAGGTCGATTTCAGTCATCTCCGCGTCTGCATCGGCGGCGGGATGGCGGTACAGCCGGCCGTCGCGAAGGAATGGAACGCCGCCACGGGTACGACGATCCTGCAGGGCTACGGGCTCACCGAGACCTCGCCCGTCGCGATTTGCAATCCCGTCGGCAGCGAATTTTCGGGAGCGATCGGCCTGCCCGTGCCCGGCACGGACGTCATGATTTCGGATGACGGCGGAAATCCTCTGCCGCTGGGCGAGGTCGGCGAGATCTGTATCCGCGGCCCCCAGGTCATGGAGGGCTACTGGAAGCGCCCCCAGGAAACCGCCGACGTGATGCTCCCCGGCGGCTGGCTCAAGACCGGCGACATCGGCCGCATGGACGAGGACGGTTACGTCTTCATCGAAGACCGCAAGAAGGACATGATCCTCGTATCCGGCTTCAACGTGTATCCCAACGAAGTGGAGAATGTCGTCGTCGAGATGGATGGCGTGACCGAGGCCGCCGCCATCGGCGTACCGGACGAGCATTCGGGCGAGGTCGTCAAGTTGTTCGTCGTGCGCAGCGATCCGTCGATCACCGAGAAGGACATCCTCGACTATTGCCACGAGAACCTCACCGGTTACAAGCGCCCGAAATATGTCGAGTTCCGCGACGAGCTGCCCAAGACCAACGTCGGCAAGATCCTGCGCCGGGCGCTGCGCGACGAGTAGTTTGTCACGCGCGACGGTGGGTGGGGCACCTCTTCCACTCATGGCTCGCTGCGCTGCGCTTTACTTCGTTCCAGAGGTACCCCGCCCACCGCCGCCTATTGAGTCCGGTGGTACGTCCCGCCGAAATCCGAAGAGGTGCCGCGCGCCGGCAAGTGTTTGACGGGAGTAAAGCGCAGCGAAGCGAGCCATCC
>JBAUVS010000403.1:0-1715 GCA_049583345.1 Woeseiaceae bacterium | reverse complement strand
GAACGTCGTGGCTTTGGGCCTCGCCAGCGGTTTCCTCGAGCCGCTCGAATCGACAAGTATCCACCTGATTCAGTCGGGCATCGCCAAGCTGCTCGAGCTGTTCCCGCGCGACGGCTACGACGAGGTGCTCGTCGATCGCTACAACGCGCGCGTGGCCTTCGAGTACGACCGGATCCGCGACTTCATCATCCTGCACTACCATGCGACTGCGCGCGACGACACGCCGTTCTGGGATTACTGCCGGACCATGTCGATTCCGCCGGAGCTGCAGGCCAACATCGACCTGTTCCGCGACAGCGGCCGCTTCTTCCGCAACGCGGACGAGCTGTTCGCGGACATCAGCTGGATCCAGGTCATGCTCGGCCAGCACATCGAGCCGCGCACCTATCATCCGATCGTCGATCGGGTACCCGCCGAGGACATCTATCGCTTCGTCGACGGCGTCGCGCAGACCATCGAGCGCTGCGTCGACGCGATGCCGGCGCACCAGGACTTCATCGATCGCTGCTGCAAGGCGGCGGCGCCGGCGCCGGCTTCTGCGTGACCAACGTCGGGCCCCGGACTCACTCCGTCTCGTCGTCCTTCTCGAAGCCGATGGCGTCGAGGGCGGGCTGGATCTCCGGGTTGGCCATGAAATTCTTCCAGACGAGCCCGGTGCGGTAGTTTTCGATCATTACGGTGATCGGCGCCTGGTTCAGCGCCATGTACGCTTCTTCGAACCAGTGCTGGGTCTCGTTGAAACCGTCGTGAAAACCGTAGATGCCCCAGACCCTGTCGCCCAGGTCGCGGTAGTAGTGCTTCAGCGCGGCCATCGATTCCTGCGGGGTCCAGGGCATCGAGGCGAGCGAGGCCATGACATTGATCGTGCCGTTGTCGTCGCGCGGCAGGGGTCGGCCGCCGCCGTTATTAATGCCGGCCGACAGGCCCCAGGTGTCTTCACCGTAACCCTTGTAGCCGCGCGGGTTCTCGACGCAATACGCATGGCTGATCAACGCAATAGCGCGGTTGTTCCTGGCGTAATTGGTGTACCGGTCGTGAATACCGCGCGGATCGAAGCCGAAGAACGAGAAGTGCGTGAAGAACAGGTCCGCACCGTTGCCCTCGCCTACGTCAAGCTTGATGCCACGGTAGGTATTACCGTTGACGTAGTGATCTCCGGCCGTCGTGCGGCTCCAGTTCTGCCGGTAGCGGACGTTGCGTTCCGAGGTGCCGGCCCAGCCGGTGTGATAGAGCTCCGCGGGCACGGCGTGAGTCGGCGACGCGATGGCGAGCAGGTAGATGATCAGCGTCTCGTTCCAGCCGATGAGCGGATGGCTGATATGGAAGCCGTAATCCGGCGACCAGTGCCAGTACAGTATGTCGCTGTCGGGCGTCTTCCGGTACCAGTCCCATTCGACCTCGCGCCAGAGCCGCGTGACGGTGTCGCGTATCTCCCGCTCGACGGCATCGTCCCGGTCGAAATACTGGCGCGCGGCGAGCAGGCCCTGCATCATGAACGCGGTCTCGACGAGGTCGCCGCCGTCGTCGTACTTGCCGAAGAAGGGAACGACATGGCCGGTATCGCCGTCGAGGAAATGCGGCCACACGCCGTGAAAACGGTCGGCGCGCGCCAGGAAGCGGACGATCTTCAGCACGCGTCGCGCCACGGCTTCGCGCGGTTCGAATCCGCGCTCCGCCGCGACGAGCATCGCCATGACGCCGAAACCGTTGCCCCC
>JBAUVS010000402.1:0-2111 GCA_049583345.1 Woeseiaceae bacterium | reverse complement strand
TGGTGCTTCCCGGTGGCCGGCTGCGTCGGGTACCGCGGATATTTCTCCGAGGCATCGGCGCAGCGCGAGGCGGACGAGCTCGCGGCACACGGCGACGACGTGGTGGTCATCGGGGTCGCTGCCTATTCGACGCTCGGCCGGTTCAGCGACCCCGTGCTCAACACGATGATGCGCTGGGGCGACGTCGAGCTGGTCGCCGTGATGTTCCACGAACTGGCGCACCAGCTCATCTACGTCAAGGGCCAGACGACCTTCAACGAATCCTTCGCGACGGCCGTCGAGGAGTTCGGCATCGAGCGCTGGCTGGCGGCACACGGCAGCGAGAAAGAACTCGCGGACTATCGCGCCGGCAAGGCCTTGCGGCGGGAGTTGTCGCGGCTCGCGGAAGCGGCGGGCACCGACCTGCAGGCGATCTACAGGGCAGATATCCCGGCAGAACGCATGCGTGAGCACAAGCGAGACCGGTTCACAAGGCTCGGCGCCGACATGCACGATGCCTTCACGCGTGCAGGTCGGGAGGCACCCGCCTGGGTGGATGGCGGTCTGAACAACGCCCGTCTGGCCTCGCTCGCGATGTACACGGGGCGTCTCGATGAGTTCCGCGCGCTGCTCGCCGACTGCAACGACGATCTGCCCTGTTTCTACGACAAGGTCCGCCAGCTCGCCAGGGATCTGTAGGAGCGCTGCTTGCCAGCGCGACCGGTCGCGGCGGCAAGCGCCGCTGCTACGGCGTGTTGTCCGCGACCTGGGGGGAGTTATCCGATGCCTGCACGAGACGCATGTCGTCGGAGAGCCGGCGCATCTCGCCGGTCATGCGGAAGTGGAAGATCGTCTCGGCTTCGAGGACGCGCCTGACGTAGTTGCGGGTTTCCTCGAACGGGATGTTCTCGACCCAGATTCGCGCATCGATGCTGCCGCTGGCCGGCAGCCAGGCATCGACGCGCCCCGGCCCCGCATTGTAGGCGGCCGTCGCGAGCACCCGGTTGCCGCCGTAGCGTTCGGCCATGCGGGCAAGGTAGGCGGTGCCGAGCCGCACGTTACTCTGCGGGTCGGTCAGCGTCGTGAGGCCGGCATAGGGGAGGTGGATCTCGCGCGCGACTTCGCGGCCGGTGGCGGGCATCAACTGCATCAGCCCGATCGCGCCGGCGCGAGAACGGACGTCGCGCATGAAAAGACTCTCGCTGCGCGCGACGCCGTACGCCCAGGTCGGCGGGATGTTCGCGTTTTTCGCGTTCTGCTCGAAGATGCCGGGGAATGCGAGGGGATAGCGGAGTTCGAGATCGTCGTGTCCGCCGGCGCCGGCCGCGGCGAAGATCGATCGCGAGTGCCAGCCCCAGCGTTGGGCCAGGATGGCGGCCTGCAGCTTGTCCGCGGAGGACAGCGGGGCTACCACGGCGTCCCATTCGGAGCGGCCGCGGCCGTCCTGGCCGACGAAGAACAATTCCCGTGCCCGGACGAGTTCCGGTTGCGCCGACAGTCGCGCAATCGTTGCCTCGTCGGGACGTACCGCTTCCTCGCCGAATGCGTAGGACAGGCCGAGCTCATCCGCTGCCAGGAAACCGTAGTAGCCGCGTTCGTGCGCCAGGGGTTGCAGGAGCGTCGTGCCGTCTTCCCTGCGCCCCGTCCTCCGCATTGCCACTCCACGCCAGTAACGCCATTCGTCCGAGTCCCTGGCCGCGGCGGACATGCGGCCGACGTCGCCGAGCACCCGCGACCAGTCGCGGTCGCGCAGGCCGAGGCGCGCACGCCAGCGCAGGACTTCGTCGCTCTGTGCCGGAGCGGGGAGCGCCGCCAATTGCTCGTATGCGCCGGGCAGGTTGTCACGTGCCATCCACAGGGCGATATGCCTGGATGTGCGGTACTCCTGTTCGGCCGGGAAGCGATCGCCCGCCGAGATCTTATTCCAGAGTTCGAGTGACTGCAGCGGGTCGTCATACGTCACCCGTTCGATGGCGTATACGAGTTGAGCGCGCGTTGCCGAATCGTTCGGCCATTGCCGGAAGTCGCGCACGAACGACTCCGGGTCACGCTGTGCCCTGAGCCACCGGGCTGCGACGTCGATATGTTGCTGGTCGATCGATTTGCCGAGACTGGAGGCAGTGGCGAAGTCA
>JBAUVS010000401.1:0-3324 GCA_049583345.1 Woeseiaceae bacterium | reverse complement strand
GCCGCGATGCCGGCGGCCTCGGCGAGGCGCGCCTTCGGCACCAGCATGCGCGTCGGGGCGTCGCAGGACTGGCCGGTGTTCTCGAAACAGTCGGCCGCGCCGCTCGCGACGGCAGTCTCGAAGTCGGCGTCATCGAGCAGGATGTTGGCGGACTTGCCGCCGAGTTCCTGGGCCACCCGCTTCACGGTCGGGGCCGCGTTCTGCGCGACGGCGATGCCGCCCCGCGCCGAACCGGTGAACGACATCATGTCGATGTCCGGGTGTTTGGCGAGCGCGGTGCCGACTCCGGCGCCGTCGCCGTTGACCAGGTTGAAGACGCCGGCCGGCACGCCGGCCGCGTCGAGCACCTCGGCGAAGATCAGCGCATCGAACGGCGCGATCTCGCTCGGTTTCAGGATCATCGTGCAGCCGGCGGCCAGTGCCGGCCCCACCTTGCAGGCGATCTGGTTTATCGGCCAGTTCCACGGCGTAATGAGGCCGCACACGCCGATCGGTTCCTTGACGATCAGCGTCGAACCGTGGCGCTCCTCGAACGGGTAGGTCTTCAGCGCCTTCAGTGCCGCGCCGATGTGCTGCGGGCCGCTGGCGGCCTGCGCGTCCTTCGCCAGCGCCCACGGGGCGCCCATTTCGTCCATGATCGCCTCGGCGATCTCGTCGGAGCGCCTGGCGTATTCGTCGAGGATGGCCTGCAGCAGGGCCATGCGCTCCTCGCGGCTCGTCTGTGAATAGGCCGGGAATGCACGCCGCGCCGCCGCCACCGCGAGGTCGACGTCGGCCTCCGAGCCGAGGCTGATGCGGCCGCAGAGTTCTTCCGTGGCGGGATTGATGACGTCGAAAGGATGCGGCGTCACCGGGTCCACCCAGCGGCCGTCGATGTAGAATTGGAGCTTTTCCAACATATGAAGGTCCTGCGAAACGAGCCGCGAATCATAACGTAAAATGCCGTCCGTAGCCTGTCCGGGGACGGCGGAGATGCAATGTGACGACCAATAAAGAACTGCTTGAAATCCGCGAAAACGAGACGCCGCGCGGCGTCGGCACCCAGACGACCGTGTTCTCGGAGCGGGCGCTGAACGCCGAACTGTGGGACGTCGAGGGCAAGCGCTACATCGACCTGGCCTCGGGGATCGCCGTCACCAACACGGGCCACAACCATCCCGCCGTCATCGCGGCGGTCCGGGCCCAGCTCGAGCGCTTTTCCCACACCTGCTTCCAGGTCACGCCCTACGACGTGTACGTGCGGCTCGCCCAGCGGCTGAACCGGCTCGCGCCAGGGGCTTCGCCAAAGAAGACAATCTTCCTTACAACTGGCGCCGAAGCTGTTGAAAATGCTGTTAAAATCGCCAGGAAACACACCGGCCGCACCGCCGTCGTCGCGTTCTCCGGCGCGTTCCACGGCCGCACGATGATGGGCATGGCGCTGACCGGCAAGGTCGTGCCGTACAAGGCCGGTTTCGGGCCGTTCCCGGCCGAGGTGTACCACGTGCCGTTTCCGGTCACCTACCACGGCACCCGCGCGGAGGATTCCCTGGCGGCCCTCGACAGCCTGTTCCGTTCCGACGTCGAGCCCTCGCGGGTGGCGGCGATGATCGTCGAACCGGTGCAGGGCGAGGGCGGCTTCTACCCGGCGCCGCCGGAGTTCCTGCGGACCTTGCGCGAGATCTGCGACACGCACGGCATCGTGCTGGTCGTGGACGAGATCCAGACCGGCTTCGCCCGCACGGGGAAACTGTTCGCGATCGAGCATGCCGGCGTGGAGCCGGACCTGATGCCCGTCGCCAAGAGCCTGGCGGGCGGTTTCCCGCTGTCGGGCGTCATCGGCAAGGCCGACATCATGGATGCGCCGGCGCCCGGCGGACTCGGCGGCACTTACGGCGGCTCGCCGCTCGGCTGCGCGGCCGGGCTGGCCGTGCTCGACGTCATCGAGAAGGAGCAACTCTGCGACAAGGCCGTCGCGATCGGCGAGCAGATACGCGCCTGGGCCGAGCCGCTGACGGCACGCAACAATGCCGTCGGCGACGTGCGCATCACCGGCGCCATGTCGGCGATCGAGTTCGTGCAGGACGGCGATCCCGACCGGCCCGATCCGGCGCTGACCAGGGCGGTGGCGGCGAAGGCCCTGGAGGAAGGCGTCCTGCTGCTGACCTGCGGTGTGCGCGGCAACGTTATCCGCTTCCTGCCGCCGCTGACGATCGCACCCGAGCTGCTCGCCGAGGCGCTCGCCACCCTCGGCCATGTCGTCGACGATGTGACCTGATCGCAGACGAGGCGGTGGCGGCCGTTTCGCAAACGGTCATTGCGAGGAGCACAGCGACGAAGCAATCCAGTCTGGATTGCTTGGCTTCGTTCGCAATGACGTGGCTGGAGCAGGCAGGCCGCCCCCCGCCGTCCCGTGCAGCGGGTATTACGCGCCGGGCAGGACTTTCTGGCGGTATTCGGCCGGGGGCATGTCGTACCAGGACTTGAAGGCGGTCGTGAACGAGCTGATGCTCGAGTAGCCGAGCAGCATCGCCACCTCGAGCGCCTTCAGGCGCCGGTCGCGGAGGTAGTTCACCGCGAGCACGGCGCGGGTTTCCTTCAGGACTTTCTGGAAGCTGGTCTTCTCGGCCTTGAGGCGCCGCTGCAACGTGCGCCGGCTGAGCTTCAGGCGCCGGCAGGCGTCGTCGGCGTTGGCCTCGCCGGCGGCGAGCAGCTCGGCGAGCATCCTCTTCACCTGTGCCGCATAATTGTCCTGCGCATACAGGGACTTGAGGTATCGCGCGGCCTGTTCGATGAGTTGCCCATACATGGGCGGCCATGCTATCAGAAATCGGCAAGCGAGTTTTGTCACTGCCAATCCCTATGAGGTCCGCATGAGCCAGATGGTGACCAGCGCCACCCAAGGCGGCATCTTCGTCATCACCGTCGACAATCCGCCGGTGAATGCGCTGTCCACGGCGGTCCGGCGCGGCATCCGCGACGCCGTGCGGGCGGCCCGGGACGATGCGTCGGAGGCGATCCTGCTCCGCTGTGCCGGCCGCACGTTCATCGCCGGAGCCGACATCACCGAATTCGGCAAGCCCCTCGAGGCGCCGTGGCTGCCCGAGCTGTGCAACGAGATCGAGGCTTCGGACAAGCTCGTCGTCGCGGCCTTGCACGGCACGACGCTCGGCGGCGGTTTCGAGCTTGCGCTGTCCTGTCATTACCGGATCGCACTGGCCAGCGCCCGGGTGGGATTCCCCGAGGTCAACCTCGGCCTGATACCCGGGGCCGGCGGCACGCAGCGGACGCCGCGACTCGCCGGTGTCGAGGCGGCGCTCGGACTGATCGCGACCGGCAAACCGG
>JBAUVS010000400.1:0-2776 GCA_049583345.1 Woeseiaceae bacterium | reverse complement strand
CGTGGCCGTATCGCTGGTACGACTCCCACAGTTCGCGATTCCGCCAATCCTCGTCGGTGAGTTTCCAGCGCTTGTAGGGCGACTCGTCGCGCTGCCGGAAGCGTGCGAGCTGCTCGTCCTTGCTGATATGCAGCCAGAACTTCAGCAGCAGGATGACGTGATCGACGATCTGGTGTTCGAAGTCATTGATCTCGTTGTACGCGCGACGCCACTCGTCTTCGGTTGCAAATCCTTCCGCACGTTCGACGAGCACGCGCCCGTACCAGCTGCGGTCGAATATGGCCACGTGTCCCGCGCGCGGGAGTCTGCGCCAGAAGCGCCACAGGTAATGATATGCGCGCTCTTCTTCCGTCGGTGCCGCGAACTGATGTACGCGGCAGGATCGCGCATCGAGGCTTCGCACCGCGCGCCGGATCGCGCCGCCCTTGCCACCTGCGTCAGGGCCTTCAAAGACCAGCACGGTCGAGATTTCCTTTTCGCGGGCCTGGCGTCCGAGTTCGCCGAGCCGGACCTGGCGCGCCTTGAGTGCCTCCTTATAGTCGGGTTTTGGCACGGAGACCGACAGATCGAGGGCATCGAACACGGTGGATGCCACGGCAGAATCCGAATCGACGAGCCGGGATGCGCCGGGCTCGGGCGCTTGCGCCATCCGCTTTTCATGCAGGTCGAGATGCCGCGACATCTCGGCCGCGATCGTCTCGCCCACCTTCAGGTGCCGATAGTTGAGATCCGTTCCTTCCACCAGGTACCACGGCGCCCTGGCACGATTGGTACGCGTGATGATCTGTTCGGCGGTGGCGATGAAATCGTCGTAGTGTTCGTGGTTGCGCCAGTCTTCGTCGTCGACCCGGTAGCTGCGCGCCGGGTCGGCCGACAACTCGTCGAGACGCTCCTTCTGTTGCGGCCTGCTCAGGTGCATCCAGAACTTGAGGATCAGTGCCCCATCGTCCGCAAGCGTGTTTTCGAAGCGGATGATTTCACTCAATCGTTGTTCGAACTCGGGATCATCGATCTCACGATAGACCCGGTCCAGCAAGGGCCGCGAATAGCGCCCGCTCAGATACAGGCCGACACGCCCCTTCTTCGGCAGATCGCGCCAGAATCGCCAGAACCGCGGGCGACCCCGCTCCTCTTGCGTAGGCGCCAGGTAGCCGGTCGTTCTCAGCCAGCGCGGGTCCATCCACTCGTTCAGAATATTGATCGTGGAGCCCTTGCCCGCACCGTCGACGCCGGCGAAATCGATCAGCACCGGAAAGGCGGCGAGTTCGAGAATCCGGTACTGCAGAATCAGGAGCTTCGATCGCAATTCCCGCTCACGATCCTTGAATTCGGATTGTGGAACGCGCTGTCCCAGTTCCGCGGTGTCGAACATCATCGCCTCTGATCGCCCCACAGGGTTTCGGGTCGTCGATTCTACCGCGCTGCGCGGATTGCGACGTCAAAGGATACATCGAACGACTCCGCGGCCATGCCGGTCAGCGCAGCAGCTTCGCCCTACGACCGGCATCGGAGCCATCGTCGCGCCCGCCTGTTTGCGACCAAATGGCCTTATACTGCTTGGCTGAATGGTCAGGACACTTTCGTTGCTCGTTATTGCTGCGGTAGCGCTTGGGCGAGCAAGCGCAGGAGAGCTGCGGCCCGCACAGGGCGAATTCCTGGTGTCGACCGAGCAGACGGACGGCGGTATTTTTGCGCAGACCGTCATCCTGCTGCTGTCTTACGACGATGCCGGTGCGGCCGGGTTGGTCGTGAATCGTCCGACGGACGTCAAGGCATCGGAACTCTTTTCCGGGGAGAGCCCTCTGTCTGCGTACGACGGCACGATCTACTGGGGCGGGCCGGTACAGATGGATACGCTGCTGGCGCTGTCGAATACCGATCGTCCGCCCGACGGCGCCGAGAAGATCGTCGACTCCGTGTACGTCGTGCCGTTCAGCGAGAATGTGATCGACGCTCCCGGGATACGCATCTTCATCGGCTATACCGGATGGGCCGCGGGACAACTGGATAGCGAACTGGCCAGAGGCAGCTGGCAGGTCGTTCCGGCTTCCGGAGATCGTGTTTTCAGCAAAGACCCCGCCGGGCTCTGGAAGCGACTGCTGCCCAGGGAAACGATTCGCGCAGAGCTGTCGCACGCACCGGAACATACATTCGCCGCAAGCGGTCGTATAATTGGTGGTACTTCGCTTCATTCAGCGAGTTCGGCGCCAGACGGACCGGTTCCGGATCGCATGACCGAGAGGACGAGCAAATGAGCAACAAAGAGCAGCGCAGCAACAGGGAAACCCGGAAAAAGCCACTCATGACGCCGAAAGAAAAGAAGGCGGCAAAGAAGGCCAAGAAAGACGCGAAGCGGACGTTCGTGCCGAGCTGAAATCGTAACAGCCGGCAGTACGGATAGCATCGGCCGGATTTCCGAGCCGTGCTGTCAGTACAACAGACTCGCCATGCGCCGGCGGTATTGATTTACTCGCGGGTCGTCACCGAGCAGTTCGAACACTTTCAACAACGCGCGGCGGCCGGCGTCGTCGCCGAAACCGCGATCGCCGTGCATCAGCTCTAGCAGCAGCTCCAGGGCCGAATCGTAGTCCCGGTCCAGAACCTTGCGCAGGGCCAGCCGGTATCGCGCCCGCTGATTGCCGGGATCGGCGGCGAGCTCCGCCTCCAACGCGGCTTCGTCCGGCGCCCCGGCAACCTCGCCCGCGAAAAACAGCCGGCTGCGCAAGCTGCTGACTTCCGGCTTGCGCTGCTCGTCCGCCGGCAGCGCGTCCAGCGT
>JBAUVS010000399.1:0-2046 GCA_049583345.1 Woeseiaceae bacterium | reverse complement strand
TGTTCAGAACATGGACGAGATAGGGCAACAAATCCTACGCAACCTGGCGCTATCCCCCGCCGGCCTGGCGGCACAGGAGCTTCAATCGATGATCCGGCCGCGGGTCAGGGCTTGCCCGGCGCAGGTTGCCAGTCGTCCAGTCCGGCTTGCCACTTGGCGAAAGCGATCCAGTCGGCGGTCAGCGAGTCGGTCTGCGAGCGGGTCGAGCCGATGCCGTGGCCGGCTTCGGCGTCCACGCGCAGTAGTACCGGGGCCGGACCTTTCAGCGCCATCATGGCGGCCGCGAACTTGGCCGGCCCCCAGGGTGCCACGCGCGGGTCGTTGAGCCCGGTAGAGATCAGGATGGCCGGATAGTGCTTGCCCTTCTCCAGGTTGGCGATGGAATCCATGGCATACAGGTTCTTGAAACCCTGCTCGGTCTTCACGGTTCCGAATTCGGGGACGTTCTCGGGACCACCCGGAGCCAGCTCCTCGCGCAGCGGGTTGGCCGAGGGCACGACGTCGATCACACCGGCGAACAGGTCCGGCGCGGTTTCCATCGCCCGTCCTACGGCGATGCCTCCGGCCGAACCGCCCAGTATGAACAGCTTGTCCGGACTGCTGACCTTGCGCCGGACCAGATCCCTGCCGCAGGCGACCAGATCCTGCCAGGTGTTGTGCTTGTTGGCGTCCTTGCCGGCCAGGTACCAGTCGTGTCCCTTGATGCTGCTGCCGCGCACGTGACAGATGGCGTAAGTGATGCCTTCCTTCATCATAGTGGCACGCCGCGATGAGAAATCGGCCAGGTTGGTGATGCCGTAGGAGCCATAGGCCTCGATCACGGAGAGCTGCGGCCCGTGCGCGCCCTTGTGCTGGATCAGGGACAGCGGCACCATCGCGCCGTCATGCGACTTGGCCTCCAGATCGCTCACCGTGTAATCGGATGGGTCGATGTCGCCGCGCGTGCCGATCTTCAGCTCCCTGAATTCGCCCTCGTCAGGCGTGTAGTCATAGGCGGTAGGCGGTAGTACCCAGCTGGACAGGTAGATCTCGATGCCGGGCTTGCGCGCGTCGGTGAAAGCTTCGGCGAGATGTCCCTTCCGAGGCAGCGGGATGCGCTCGATGCGGTTGCTGCCGGTGGGCACGCGCAAGAGCTCCGAATACGCGCCGCTCAGCGCCAGCACGTACAGGCCGTCCGAGGCCGCATGGATGTCTTCGATCACGCGCTTCGGATCGGCCGGCACCAAGACCTTGGCCTCGACGAGCGGCTGGCCCGCTTTCAGCGCCAGAACCTTGAAGGTGGGCGCATCCTTGTGGCTGAGCAAGAAGATCTCATCGCTCCGCATCGCGAAGCTGGTCACGTCATCAGCGCGTTCGACCAGCAGCTTCCACGGTGCTTCGAGGCTGCCCGCTTCACTCGCCGGTGCCGTCCAAGCCTTGATCTCGTTCTGCACACCATTGATCGACAGCAGCAGGGCCTGGTCCGCACCCGGCGAAATGGCCACGGCCGGAAAGCGATCCGACGATATCTTGGCTTGCTTGCCGATGCCCGGTCCGGCTACCGCCACGGGAGCGGATTTCAGGTCCCACGCATAGGCCTTGCTTCCCTGGTACTTCTGTGCGGGCGGGTCGTCCGCTTCCGGTGCCTTCAGCTGATTGAAAAGCAGCGTGCCGGAATCCGGCGTCCAGCCGGTCGCACCGAACTGCGCGCGCGGAATCGGGCCGGCAATCGGATCGCCGCCTGCGGCATCGTAGACGTACAGATCGGCATTCTCGGACCCGCCTTTGGAGATGCCGACGGCGATCTTGCTGCCATCCGGCGAGGGCAAGTGGTAGTTCACCGCGTAAGGCTCACCTCCGTGTTCCTGCATGATCGCCGCGATATCGACGATCTTGCGCGTGCCTTTGTCATCGCGGACCATGACGTCGAAACTGTCCGCGCCGGGCTGGCGTTCCTCGTAGAAACTGCGACCGCCATAGTGCGAAAAATTCCGGATGAATCCGAAGCTGCCGGTGAAATCGGAAACGCGCTTGCCCAACGCCTCACGGCCAGGAATGGAATCGAGC
>JBAUVS010000398.1:0-1547 GCA_049583345.1 Woeseiaceae bacterium | reverse complement strand
CCGCTATGTCGACACCGCCCCGTACTACGGTTTCGGCCTCTCGGAGCGGCGCCTGGGCGATCGACTGCGCGAGTACGCCGCGGAATTCGTCCTGTCGACCAAGGTCGGCCGCCTGCTACGCCCCATGCCGGGTCACGCCGGCGACGCCGATCGTCACGGCTATCGTTCGCCGATGCCCTTCGAACCGGTATTCGACTACGGATATGATGCCGTCATGCGGTCGTTCGAGGACAGCCTGCAACGCCTGGGGCTCGCCCGCATCGACATCCTGCTGGTGCACGACATCGGCACGGCGACGCACGGGCCGGCGAACACCCGCCACTTCCGTGACCTTGCGACGGGCGGCTACCGCGCGCTCGCGGAATTGCGGGCCGCGGGCCGTATCCGGGCCATCGGACTCGGGGTCAACGAATGGCAGGTCTGCGAGGCCGCCATGCAACACGGCGACTACGACTGCTTCCTGCTGGCCGGACGCTACACGCTGCTGGAGCAGACGGCGCTCGACAGCTTTCTGCCGAAATGCGCGGCCGCCGGTGCCACGCTGATCGTGGGCGGTGCCTACAATTCCGGGATCCTGGCCCGCGGCACGAGACACCCCGGCACGCATTACTACAACTATGAAGCGGCGCCCGCCGCTGTCGTGGATCGGGTGCGCCGTATCGAAGCCGTCTGCGATGCACACTCGGTCTCGCTCGCGGCCGCGGCGCTGCAATTCCCGCTCGCGCATCCGCTCGTATCGAGCGTGATCCCCGGGCTCGACAATCCGCCACGTGTCAAGCAGACGCTGGCCCTCTACAATGAGCGTATACCGCCGGCCTTCTGGTCCGACTTGCAAGGCGCCGGCCTCGTCCGCGCGGATGCACCGGTACCGGGCGCCGCCGGGTGAGAGCCTGTGGACAGGGCCGGCACACATCGCACGAGGGCTCGATCCCATGAGCGACGTACGCGTCGTATTGCTGCATCCGGATGACAACGTACTGGTCTGTTGCGGGGCCGGGCGCCCGGGCGACCGCGTGGCCTGCGACGGGGAATCGATCGCCTTGCGCGAATCCGTGGAGCTGGGTCACAAGATCGCGCGCCGCGACCTCGGCGCAGGCGAGGACGTCATCAAGTACGGCGTCTGCATCGGCGTCATGACGACGCCGGCGGCCGCCGGTGGCCACGTACATGTGGATAACATGACGAGCAAATACATCCGCAGCCACTCGCGCCGGCGCGAGACCCGCGAGGGAACGCAGTCGTGAAAGGCTACCTCAGATCCGATGGCCGCAAGGGCATCCGCAACGTCGTGCTGGTCGCCTACCTTGTCGAGTGCGCGCACCACGTCGCCCGGAAGATCGTCCAGACCGCCGACGATCGTGCCGTCCAGCTCATCGGCTTCCCCGGCTGCTTCCCGAACGAATACGCGTTTTCGATGATGCGCTCGGTGTGCACGCACCCCAACGTCGGCGGTGTCGTACTGCTGTCCCTGGGCTGCGAAGGCTTCGATCGCGAGAGCCTCGCCGCCGCGATCGCCGCGACGGGGCGGCCCGTGGAGACGCTGGTGA
>JBAUVS010000397.1:0-3063 GCA_049583345.1 Woeseiaceae bacterium | reverse complement strand
CGCCCGAACCGAGCCTCATACTGTATGCCGCCGCGGCGCTGGCCCGCCGCGTCGGCGTGCCGTTCCGGAGCGGCGGCGGGCTGTGCGCGTCGAAGATCCCCGACGCGCAGGCGGCCTACGAAGCAGCCAATACCTTGCAGACGGCCGCGCTGGCCGGAGTCAACTTCATGCTGCATACGGCGGGCTGGCTGGAGGGCGGCCTGGCGATGAGCTACGAGAAATTCATCCTGGATGCGGATCAGGCGAGCATCCTCGGCGTCATGCTGGGGGGCGTGGACATGTCCGAGAACGGCCAGGCGATGGACGCGCTGCGCGAGGTCGGTCCCGGAGCGCACTTCCTGGGCTCCAAACACACACAGGCCAACTTCGAGCGCGCTTTCTATCGGTCGGTCGTCGCGGACAACAACAGCTTCGAGCAATGGGAACAGGACGGTTCCCTGAGCGCGGCCCAGCGAGCCAATGCGATCTGGAAGCGCATGCTCGACGAGTACGAGGCGCCGGCGCTCGATCCGGCCATCGACGAGGCATTGAACGCCTTCATCCGACGCCGCAAGTCGGAGTTCGAAGACCGGGACTACTAGATGGCCGCCGACGAGCAGGACACTGAAGAGGAACTGATCCTCTCGGAGCTGGCCGACGGCGAGCTCGTGGAACAGATGCACGACGATCTCTACGACGGGCTCAAGGACGAAATCGTGGAAGGCACGACGATACTGCTGGATCGGGGCTGGACGGCAGAGCGGGTGCTGAACGAGGCTCTCGTCGAGGGCATGCGCATCGTCGGCGTCGATTTTCGCGACGGCATCCTGTTCGTGCCGGAGGTCCTGCTGGCGGCGAACGCGATGAAAGGCGGCATGACCATCCTGCGGCCGCTGCTGGCGGAGACCGGGGTGGAGCCTATCGGCAAGATGGTGATCGGGACGGTGAAGGGCGACATCCACGACATCGGCAAGAACCTGGTTGCGATGATGATGGAGGGTGCCGGTTTCGAGGTCTTCGACATCGGCATCAACAACGATGTCGACGCCTACCTGGCGGCACTGGAGGAGCACCGGCCGAACATCCTGGGCATGTCGGCCCTGCTGACGACCACGATGCCGTACATGAAGGTGGTGATCGACGAACTGGTCAGGCAGGGCATACGCAACGACTACATCGTGCTGGTCGGCGGAGCGCCGCTGAACGAGGAATTCGGCAGGGCGGTGGGAGCCGATGCCTATTGTCGCGATGCCGCGGAGACGGCCGAGACGGCGCCGCGCCTGATCAGTGTGAGACGCGAGGCCCGCAATGCCTGAGTCCGTGCTGGTCATAGCCTGCGGGGCCCTCGCGCGCGAGATCGTCGCGCTGCGACGCCGCCATGCCTGGGACCACCTGGACCTGAAGTGCATCGACGCGCAACTGCACAACCGCCCGTGGGAGATCCCGGAGGCCGTCCGGCGACTGATCCGCCGGCACAAGCGCGAATACGAACGGATCTTCGTCGCGTATGCCGATTGCGGCACCGCCGGGGCGCTGGACCGGGTGCTCGACGAGGAGCGGGTGGAGCGCCTGCCGGGCCCGCACTGCTACCAGGTCCTTGCCGGGACTTCGCGCTTCGAGGCCCTGTCGCAGGCCGAACCCGGCACGTTTTATCTCACGGATTTCCTGGCAAGACACTTCGACCGGCTGGTCGTCGGGCCGCTGGGGCTCGACGAACACCCGGAACTGCGCGATGCCTATTTCGGCAACTACCGGCGCCTCGTATACCTGTCGCAGCGCAGTGACGCCGCACTCGAAGCAAAGGCCCGCGCCGCCGCGGCGCGACTGGCGCTGGACTTCGAACGCGTCGATTGCGGCTACGGCGCGCTGGAGGCCGAGCTGCTCGCCCGAGTGTCGGGAGAACCACATGGTCAAGATGATTCTCGTCTACTGGCGTGAC
Organism: Woeseiaceae bacterium; assembly: GCA_049583345.1. Taxonomy (GTDB): domain Bacteria; phylum Pseudomonadota; class Gammaproteobacteria; order Steroidobacterales; family Woeseiaceae; genus UBA1847. The sequence goes on along the minus strand of JBAUVS010000397.1, from coordinate 1,145 downwards.
ATCCCGTCGCAGGTCATCGTCCAACGTGGGCGTGACCGCGAGAAACTCATGTTGAGTCAGCGCTTCCAGCGTGCGATCGACAGCGCCGCGATGCGGGCAGGCAAGGGCAGCAGCGACGCCTACCTTGCCGACTGGCGTCGCGAGACGATTCGCCGCGAAGACGACGGCGACCTCGGGGACGTGGCGAGGCGCGAGGCGGCTCGACTCGAGGCGGAGCTCGGCGAGGAGCAATTGCGCGCAATGGTACGCAACCACGGCAACGCCGTGCCGGCGGAATCCGCAGGGGCTGTCGGGCAGCGAGGAGAGCATCGATGACGGAAACACGGGTCAGCTCGGCGACGAAGGAAGTGCGGATCGGATTCGACCGGCCGTTCGTCGTGATCGGCGAGCGTATCAACCCGACCGGGCGCAAGATCCTCGCCGAGGAGATGGCGCGCGGCGACTACAGCCGGGTCGAGGCCGACGCGCGCGCGCAGGTCGAAGCGGGCGCGCAAATGCTCGACGTCAATGCCGGCATCCCGCTGGCCGACGAACCCGCGATCCTCGCCGACGTCGTCCGGCTCGTGCAGTCGGTGACCGACGTTCCGCTGTCGATCGATTCCTCGATCGTCGCCGCACTCGAGTCGGGCCTGGCAGCCTACGTCGGCAAGGCGCTGGTCAATTCCGTCACCGGCGAAGAGGAGCGACTGGAGGCCGTGCTGCCGCTGGTCGCCAGGCACGGCGCCGCCGTCGTCGCGATTTCCAACGACGAGACGGGAATCTCGGAAGACCCGGACGTGCGCTTCGAAGTCGCGAGGAAGATCGTCGAGCGTGCCGCAGACCACGGTATCCCGCGGCAGGACGTCGTCGTCGACCCGCTGGTGATGCCCATCGGCGCCATCAATTCGGCGGGACGCCAGGTCATGCACCTCGTCCGGCGACTGCGCGAGGAACTGCAGGTGAATACGACCTGCGGCGCCTCCAATATCAGTTTCGGGCTCCCGAACCGCAACGGCATCAACAGCGCGTTCCTGACGATGGCCATCGGTGCGGGCATGACCTCGGCGATCACCAGCCCGCTGCATCCGGAGGTCATGCAGGCCGTACTCGGCGCGGACGTCATGATGGGGCACGACCGCGACTGTGCCCGCTGGATCCTCAGATAC
>JBAUVS010000396.1:0-4545 GCA_049583345.1 Woeseiaceae bacterium | reverse complement strand
GGCGCGGCCGATCACGGCGTCGCGATCGGCGTCGAAGCCGTCGTGAGCCAGGTTCGCGCCGATGTCGATCAACTCGTACGGCATGGTGCAACCGTTTCAGGCTGGCCGGTATCAAACAGGTAGACGGATGCCATAGGATGGGGAAATGAACAAGGTCCTGCTCAAGAGTGCGTTTACGGTCAGCCTGCTGCTGGTGTTGATGGCGGTCCCGGTGTACGGCGCCGATGTTAACAAAAGCATCAGCATCGGGGATGGCGGCCGTTCCGGCGGCGAGTCGACCGTCAACGGCAGCATCTACGTGGGCGATGGAGCAACGGTCACCGGGAGCCTCGAGACCGTCAATGGCAAGATCCGCGTGGGCGACAATTCGACGATCGGGGATGCGAACACCGTCAATGGCAGCGTCTCCGTCGGCGACGGCGTCAAGTGCGGCGCCTTGTCTACGGTAAACGGGTCCATCCAGGTCGGCGACCAGGCGACCGCGGGCGAGATCTCCACCGTCAATGGCCGGATCGAGCTGCAGGACGGCAGTTCGGCCGGCGGCGACGTCAGCACCGTCAACGGCGGCCTCGGCTTTCACGGCAGCCACGTCGGGGGCGACGTCACGACCGTCAACGGCAATGTCGAACTCAGTGACAGCGCGGTCATCGCCGGCGATCTCATCGTCAAGAAGCCGCACTCGTGGTTCGGAAACGATTCGCATCCGCCGGAGATCGTGATCGGTCCGGGTTCGCGCGTGGAAGGCACGATCAGGCTCGAGCGCAAAGTCAAGCTCTACATCAGCGAATCGGCCGAGGTCGGCGGCGTCGAAGGCGTCATGTCGATGGACGATGCCGTTCGTTTCTCCGGCAAGCGGCCCTGATAGCGCTACGATTCCGCGCAGAACGCCCGTAGAATAGCGCCGTGCAGAGCACGGCCGAACAACTGCGTCTGTTTCCCGACAGCGACGCCCCCGGGGCTCTGCCGACCTTCTCCGTGCGCGTCAGCGCACGGGCGAGACGACTGTCCATCAAGGTCTTTCCGCGCGGCCGCGTGGAAGTCGTTGTTCCGAGGCGGACACGGGCGCGCGACGTGCGGGCCTTCGTCGAGGAAAACCTCGAATGGATCGAGCGCTCGCGGGAATCTTTCGCCCGCATCGTGGCACCCGAGCCGTTCGTGCTCCCCCACCGCGTCGAGCTGCGTGCGATCGGGCAGAGCTTCCGGATCCGCTACGAGCGACGACACGACGCCGACACGGTACGCTATCGCTGCCGCGACAACGTCGTCGTGCTCAGCGGCCGCACGCACGACGAAGCGCTGTGCGTGTCCGCCCTGAAACGCTGGCTGGGATCGATCGCGCGGACCGAATTCGCGCCGCGCCTCGGCGCGCTGTCCGTCCTGACCGACAGCCCCTTCAAGGCGATGCACATCCGCGGCCAGCGCAGCTGCTGGGGCAGCCACTCGTCGTCCGGCACGATCAGCATCAATTATTGCCTGCTGTTCCTGGAGCCGGTGCTGCTGCGCTACCTGATGATCCACGAGCTCTGCCATGCACGGCACATGAATCATTCGCGGCGCTTCTGGCAACGCGTCGGGCGCTTCGAACCGGAGTACCGCCGGCTCGACAAGGCGCTCGGCGAGGCCTGGACGCAGATCCCGGCCTGGGTTGGGCTGCACTGAGCGGCCGTCAACCCTGATCGAGCAGTTCCCGCAGGTTGATCACCGCGGCATTGGCGCGCGCCAGGTAATTCGCCATGACCAGCGAGTGATTCGCGAAGAAGCCGTAGCCGCTGCCGTTGAGCACCATCGGCGAGTGCATCGGTTGCAGGCTGGCTTCGAGTTCGCGGATGATCTGGCGCAGGCTGGCTTCGGCATTCTTGTCCGCGAGCACGTCGTGGAAATCGAACTCCGCGGCGCGCAGGAAATGCACGAGTGCCCAGGCCGTGCCCCTGGCTTCGAAAAACACGTCGTCGACCTCGAACCAGGAGGTGCGCACGTCGATCGTGTCGGGCTGGGCCTTTGCCGCGCCCGCGGAGCGTTCGCCCGCCAGGCCCTCGTTGATACGCGTCGTCGCAACGCTGTCGCCGAGCCGCTTCGTCAGGCTGCCGAGGCGCTTCTCGACCTGTGCGAGCCACTCGCGCAGATTGTCGGCGCGCGCGTAGAACTGGGCCTCGGGTTCGCCGTTGCCGACGAGCCGGTCGCGATACCGTTCGAAACCCGCGATTGCATCCCGGTACTCCGACTCCGAGCGCGGCAGAATCCAGGAATTGTTGTCGAAAAAGAACTTTGGCTCGGCCAGCGCCACATCAGGGTCTTCCTTGGACTGCGATTGCGAGCGGCTGTAGTCGTTGCGGATCACGCGCGCGAGGTCACGCACCTGCTGCAACACGCCGAACTCCCAGTTGGGCATGTTGTCGAGGAACACGCTCGGCGGCATGCGATCGTTTGACAGGTAGCCGCCGGGCTTGTCCAGCAGCGTCTCGGCGACCCGGATCAGCGTATCCGTGGTCGAATACCCGACGACCACGCGATCGTCGTCGATCGTGCGGTTGACCCAGAACACGTCCGGCGTCCGCGACCAGTAGATATCCAGGATGCTGCCCGCCAGGATCAGCACGGCAAGCAGCCACAGCGAGATCTTTATCCATGGGGGCCTGCCCAGCAGGCTCGTAGCCGTTTTCTGCAGCACCGGGGTTCCCCTCGCAATCGTCAGGCGGCGAGTTGACGCAACACGTAGTGCAGGATGCCGCCGTGTTCGAAGTAATCGCGTTCCTTGGGCGTGTCGATGCGAACGGTCGCCTCGAAGCGCACGGGCTTGCCGGACGCGGGCGTCGCCGTCACGTTGACGGTGCCCGCGGCCGGGTCGGCCTGGCCTTCGATGTCATAGGTCTCGGTGCCGTCGAGGCCCAGCGATTGCGCGTCTTCGCCTTCGGCGAACTGCAGCGGCAGGACGCCCATCCCGATCAGGTTCGAACGATGGATGCGTTCGAAACTCTTCGCGATGACGGCCCTGACGCCGAGCAGCAGGGTGCCCTTGGCCGCCCAGTCACGTGACGAGCCGGTACCGTACTCGGCGCCCGCGATGACGACCAGCGGCGTGTCCTCTTGCTGGTAGCGCATCGCCGCATCGAAGATCGTCATCTGTTCGCCGCTCGGCTGATGTTTCGTCCAGCCGCCTTCGGTGCCCGGCGCGAGCAGATTGCGCAGCCGGATGTTGGCGAAGGTGCCGCGCATCATCACCTCGTGATTGCCGCGCCGCGAGCCGTAGGAGTTGAAATCCGCCGGCTTCACGCCGTGCGACTCGAGGTACTCGGCGGCCGGGCTGTCCTTGGCGATACTGCCGGCCGGCGATATGTGATCCGTCGTCACCGAATCGCCCAGCAACGCGAGGACCCGGGCGCCGTGGATGTCGGCGACGGCCGCCGGCTCGGCCGGCATGTCCTCGAAGTAGGGCGGGTTCTTCACGTAGGTCGACTCCGGATCCCATTCGTAGATCTCGCCTTCCGGCACGTCGATGCCGTTCCAGTTGGCGTCGCCGGCGAACACGCTCGAATAGTTCGACCTGAACATCCCGGAATTGATGTTGGCGCCGATGACGTCCTGGATCTCCTTGCGGCTCGGCCAGATGTCCTTCAGGTAGACCGGCTTGCCGTCGTTATCGGTGCCGAGCGGGTCCTCGTAGAGGTCGACGTCCATGTTGCCCGCCAGCGCGTATGCGACGACCAGCGGCGGCGATGCGAGAAAATTCATGCGCACCTGCGGGTGGATACGACCCTCGAAATTGCGGTTGCCGGACAGTACGCTGGCGCCGACGATATCGGCTTCGTCGACGGCGGCGGCGATCTCCGCTTTCAGCGGACCCGAGTTTCCGATGCACGTCGTGCAGCCGTAGCCGACCGTATAGAAGCCGAGCGCATCCAGGTCGTCGAGCAGGCCGGCATTCTCCAGGTAGCCGGTGACCACCCTGGAGCCGGGCGCGAGACTGGTCTTGACCCAGGGTTTCGTCTCGAGGCCGCTGGCGGCGGCGTTGCGGGCGAGCAGCCCGGCGGCCACCATGACCTCCGGATTGGAGGTGTTCGTGCAGCTCGTGATGGCTGCGATCAGGACCGCCCCGTCGCGGAGCTCGAACGACTCGCCGTCGAGTTCTACCGCCGCCGTGCCGCCGGAGTCACGGTCCGCGATGGCGGCCTCGACGTGGCGCTGGATCGTCTTGCTGGCGGCGCTGAGGGCGATGCGGTCCTGCGGCCGTTTCGGCCCGGCGATGCTGGGCTCGACCGTCGCCAGGTCCAGTTCGAGCACGTCGCTGTACAGCGCATCCGGCTGGCCGTCGTGTCGCCACAATCCCTGTTCCTTTGCGTAGGCCTCGATGAGCCGTATGTGGGCCGGATCGCGGCCGGACAGTTTCAGGTAACGCAGCGTCTCGCCGTCGACAGGGAAGATCGCGCAGGTGGAGCCGAATTCGGGAGACATGTTGCCCAGCGTCGCGCGATCCGCCAGCGGCAGATGCGACAGGCCGTCGCCGAAGAATTCGACGAACTTGCCGACGACGCCCCGGGCGCGCAGCAT
>JBAUVS010000395.1:0-18786 GCA_049583345.1 Woeseiaceae bacterium | reverse complement strand
AGGACGAAGTACACGAACAGGACGCCGCCGAGACTCAACGAGATCGCGAGACACGAGCCCAAAAGGATGCCGACAACGACGGTCAGAGGACGCATTCAGAGAGTTTCCAATCTGGTAAACTTTTTGCCGTCAGCCGTTGTCGAATATTCCGAGTGCGCCCTTGATCGGTGGACGCGGGGCATCTAGCCTAGCCGAAATATCCTGGCGACAAAACCGTTCGCCAACTGGAGAGAGTGATTTGAACGCAGCTTCGATCCGTCGCTACCGAGTCCTGGCCGGCCTCCTGCTGGTCTTGCTGTCGGCTGCCGCAACTGCCACCAGCCCGGCCATCAATTCCGACGATCGATTGGCGCCGGAACCACGCCACGAGAAGATCGCAGAACTGGTCACGCAGTTCGTCCAGAAGTCACACTATCTGCACGTACCCGTCGACGACGACCTTTCATCGAAGGTCCTGGACCGGTATATCGACGCGCTCGATCACAACCGCATGTATCTGCTGGCGAGCGACATCGACTACTTCAATCAGTACCGGACACAGCTCGACGACGTCGTGCGCAGCAAACCGCTCGACCCGGTATTCGATATGTTCTCGGTGTACCGCACACGCGTGCGGGAACGATTCCAGTTCGCGCTGCAGCAACTCGACAAGGAGCCGGATCTCAGCGTGGACGAGACCTACGATTTCGACCGGAGCGAGGCGCCGTGGGCGCAGACGACGGCCGAGCTCGACGAAATCTGGCGCAGGCGCGTCAAGAACGACATCGTCAACCTCGAGCTGACGGACAAGAGCTGGGAAGATGCCCGCGAGGTCCTGCGCAAGCGCTACTCACAGTTCCTGAAGCGCATGGACCAGCTCAAGAGCGACGACGTGTTCGAAACCTTCATGAACGCCTTCGCGCATACGCTGGATCCCCATTCCAGCTACCTGTCGCCCCGCAATTCCGAGGAATACCGCATCCAGATGAGCCTGTCGTACTTCGGCATCGGCGCGTCGCTGCAGACCGAAGACGATTACGTCCACATCGTCAACATCATCCCCGGCGGGCCGGCGGCGATCGATGGCTCGCTCAAGCCCGACGACAAGATCGTCGGTGTGGGCCAGGGCGCGGACGGCGATATGGTCGACGTCATCGGCTGGCGGCTCGATGACGTCGTGGACCTCATTCGCGGGCCGGCCGATACCGTCGTGCGTCTGCAGATCATTCCGGCGGGTGCCCTGCCCGGCAACAGCGAGCGCGTCCTCAGCCTGACCCGTGGTCAGGTCAAGCTCGAAGAGCAGGCCGCAAAGAGCAAGATCGTGCCGGTGCACCAGGACGGGCGTGAGTGGTCCGTCGGTGTCATCGAAGTGCCGAGTTTCTACCGCGACTACCGCGCGCTGAGCAACGGCGACAAGAACTATACGAGCACTACCAAAGACGTGAAGCGCCTCATCGGCGAACTCGAGGACAAGGGCATCGACGGCCTCATCCTCGATCTCCGCGACAACGGGGGCGGTCACCTTACCGAGGCGACGGCCCTGTCCGGCCTGTTCATCGAAAACGGGCCGGTCGTCCAGCTGCGCAGCTCCAACGGCCGCATCAGCCGGCTGGACGATCCCGATCCCGTTGCGCGGGTCGCCTACAACGGGCCGCTGGTGGTGCTGGTCAACCGGTTCAGTGCGTCCGCCTCGGAGATCTTCGCGGCGGCGATCCAGGACTATTCACGGGGCGTCATCGTCGGACAGGAAACGTTCGGCAAGGGCACCGTACAGAATCTCTACTCGCTGGATCAGTACCTGCAGCCGGACGGTGGCGAAGGCTACGGCCAGTTGACTCTGACGATCGGAAAGTACTACCGGGTCACCGGCAAGAGCACCCAGCACCGCGGCGTCGAACCCGATATCCAGCTGCCGTCGCCGATCGACGTCAACGAGGTGGGCGAGAGCGTGCGCGACACGGCCCTGCCCTGGGACACCATCGAGACCACCAACTTCCACGCCGACCCGCCGCTCGACAAGGAAATCCACTCGCTGATCGCAAGCCAGACCAAGCGTGCCGAGAGCGATCCGAACTATCGCTACCTGCTGGAATACATCGAGGAAGACAAGGAGCTACGGTCGCGCAAGAGCGTGTCGCTGAACATCGACACGCGCCGCAAGGAGCGAGATGAGGAAGTAGCCCATGACCTGGCGCTCGAAAACGAACGGCGCAAGGCGCTGAACCTCGAGCCGATCGACAGCCTCGAACAGCTCGAAAACGAGGACCGTCCGGACGTCCAGCTTGACCAGGCCGCCGACATTGTTACAGACTTGGCTGCCATGCGCGAAGTCCGGGCCGTGCCGGCACAGACTGCCCAGGCGGACCCCTGATCTCGCTTGCATGACTGTATGTTGGTGTTATACTTCAGTATAACACTTGCCCGATCATGACAGGAAGGCCGGTGATCGTTCGACAGCCACGACCAGCAACCAGGGTATTGGGGACCGCGGTTTGCGCGGGCCTCCTGCTGCTGAGCGCCGTCGGCGTCCCCGCACTCGCATCCAGCGGAATCGACGAGATCTGCAATCACCCTGGCCAACCGCTGCCGACCGCCCGATCCGCCGAAGCCACGCCGAAACTCACGGCCCGCACCGAGACGACGCTGGACGACGTGCTCGTCGACGATACGGACGATTCCGGCACTGCTTCGGCAAAAGGGGCCGACAAGACGGAGTCCGCCAGCGACTCCGCGATCGAAGCGGCCTCGATGCGGAACATCAAGTTTCCCCACGTGGCAACCAGCCTGCCCGGCACATCGGATTCGACGCTGCCGAGTTTCAGGCGCCAGATGTTCCGGACCGATATCTAGGCAGCCCTGCCCTGTGTCCGGGACAGGACACTAGCGACTCACTATATCGGAGAGATTCCAGTAATTCTGGCCGAGCAGGTCGGCGTCCGACTTGCTGACGGAACCGGATTCGCCGAGCTCGTACACGGTCGAAACGGAATCGGGCGCCGGCACGGCTACGTCACTGGCATCGAAGCGCGCAGTCTCCGAGATGAGCCTGACGCGCTTCTGAAGCGTGTCCGCGAAGCTGGCGGCCGATTCGAAATTGTCGGCACGCTTGTGAAGTTTCGCGATCAGCTCGAAGCAAGCTTTCTTGTTGCCGTAGTTGATGGCGCCGACACTCTTCTCGCCGGCTTCCTTCGCCATGGTAACCAGCTCGTCTTCGCGGAAATGCAGATAGATCTGCTGGGCGAAAGCCAGGATCATGAAGTTGATCATCCGCTTGGTCGGAATATCCAGACCCTGCGTGTCGGGAGGCTGGCGATTCGTCACTTCCGTGCAGCTCTCCAGCAATCGGTTTTCCTCGGTATGCGCCGCCTCGATCTCGCCAGCGATGCCGTCCAGAGTCGCCGTCAGCGAGCGCCGGCGGAAGAACCTGACAAAACCGTTCATCATGACCAGTCGGTGCCGTTCGGCCTGCAGCCTGTCCTCGAGCAACTGGATGCGCATGCGTTGCTCGCGGATCCCCCGTTCGATGTCTTCCTTCTCTTTCTGCAGGCGGGCGTTCCAGTCCGACAGCAGGCGGCTGTGCTGGCGCTGCTCGCGCTGTTGCTTGAGTTGCTCCGCAAATTTCTCGAGCTTGCTCTGGCAGCGCAGGTTCAATGCGCGAAACTGGTAATGGACCAGCACGCTGTAGACCCACTCGCGATCGAGCAGGAGCTGCTCGATATGGTCGAGCTTCTGCTCGCTCCGGGCTCTTGCCCCTTCCTGCTGTTTTATACGGTCTTGCAGGCGCAATTGTTCCTTGCGGAGCTCCGCAAACTCTTTCTTCAGCTCGGCCCGGTTCCAGTAGAGGTTGAGGAGCTTCTCGCTCTCCTCTGCCGGTTTTTCCTGCGAACTGCCGAATATTGCCGTGAGACTCGTCAACGCCTGTCCTCTTGACATAATCCATGCGCGCCGAGCGGACTGGCACGCACGTATGCAGGCCAGATGATCGCAATGGAACGGGAGGGAAACTCTGACTGAATCGACAGTTTTGCGAGAACCCGTCTCACGATGCCGTGCAGCCGCGGCGCGCGGTGCCAGCCCGGGACTAGCGCTCCAGGATCAGGTGCCCCTGGTCGATCAGGTACTCGAGCCACTTGTTGAGCACGACATTGCGTCGCCAGCGGCGGCCGAGTTCACGCCCCTGCTGCCGCGCGAGCCGACGCAGTTCCGGATGACGATGATCGCCGCGCACGCTCATCGCCTCGGCGAGCCGCCCGTCGAGGTAGGCGCGAACCCGCATGTCGGGATCGGCGACACGCCGCTCCCCGTCATCGAAGTAGTACGTCAGGGCCAGCGTCACCGTGTATCGGCAGCGTTCCAGGATGTCGACGTGCAGATCGCAGTCACCGGCGACGCGAGAACGAAAACAGCCGTCGATGCTCTCGAGATCGGGCAGGAGGTGAAGAAGCCGAATGTAGTTGCTCTCGTACAGCGACATCAGGCCGATAAAGCTCCGGGGCCTGATAATGGTCTGCGGATTGAGCTGGTGATCGAGCAACATGCGGCCAATATAGCACAGCGTCGCACGAGCAAAACGTGTGCAAATACCGTTCCAGAATCGAAGTCCGGGACGCGAAATTCAGGGTCGCACTCGCCGCTCCACACCGGTACTATCCAGGATTCTGCTCGAGATTTCCTCGATCGAAAATTCAGTCGTGTCCACGTGCGGAATGCCGTAGCGTTTGAAGAGTTTTTCGGATTCCCGCAACTCGAAGCGTACTTGTTGCGCCGATGCGTAGGTCCCGATCGGCCGGCGTTCCTTGCGGATCTGGCGCAGTCGATCCGGCGCGATCAGCAGACCGTAGAGTTTCGCCTTCTGCTTGCACAGCACGTCGGGCAACTTGCCCGATTCGAATTCCTCGTCGGTGAGCGGATAATTCGCGGCGTACACGCCGTACTGAAGCGCCAGGTAGAGGCAGGTCGGCGTCTTGCCGGATCGCGAGACCCCGATGAGGATTACGTCCGCCATTTCGTAGTTGTTGCTGATCCCCCCGTCGTCGTGCGCGAGCGCGAAGTTCGTCGCCTCGATACGTCTCATGTAGGTGTTTATGTCGCTCATGCCGTGGGCACGACCGGTCTCGTGCGTGGGCTGCTGCTGCAACTCCTGTTCCAGGGGCTCGAGAAAGACGTCGAAGATATCGAGATGCAGGCCGTGCGACTCCCTGATGATCGCACGGAGGGTGGGATGGACGAGAGTCGAGAAGACGATGGGCCGGTTGGCATCCTTCTCGTAAGCAACATTGATGCGTTTTGCCGCGGCCCGCGCCTTGTCTTCGGAATCTATAAATGGCAAAGTCACCTGCCGAAAATTCTGCTTGTCGAACTGTACGAGGAGGCTGTGGCCGAGCGTCTCTGCCGTCACGCCCGTTTGATCGGAAAGAAAGAAAGCGGTGCGTTCGTTCATCAGCGGGATTCCCGATTTCCAACCGTAGCAACGGTCGCCGACCAGGCTGTCGGCGCAACCGATTGTCCATGTCCTGTCCGGGAACACAAGGGAGCACATTTTGGCGCATTACATCATCGGGCTCGCTGAGCTCGGCATGACCGATGTCGACGTCGTCGGCGGCAAGAATGCCTCCCTCGGCGAGATGATCGGCAACCTGAGCAGTGCCGGCGTGGACGTGCCGGGCGGCTTCGCGACGACGGCGGCGGCATACCGGGCCTTCCTGGCCACCGACGGGCTCGACGAACGGATCGGCGCAGTGCTCGACGGTCTCGACGTCGACGACATCGACGCGTTGACCGCGGCCGGCCGGTCGATCCGCGGCTGGATCATCGACACGGCCCTGCCCGAGCGTCTGAAGACCGAACTGCGGCAGGCGTGGGACGAGATGTCCGGAGGCGCCGACATCGCCGTCGCGGTGCGGTCTTCCGCAACCGCCGAGGATCTGCCGGATGCCTCGTTCGCCGGACAGCAGGAGACCTTCCTGAACGTGCGTGGATTCGACAGCCTGGTCGTCGCCTTGCACAAGGTCTTCGCGTCGTTGTTCAATGACCGGGCGATCGCCTACCGCGTCCATCAGGGTTTCGATCACCGGCGGGTGGCACTCTCCGCCGGCATCCAGACGATGGTCCGCAGCGACATCGGATCGTCCGGCGTCATGTTCAGTCTCGACACCGAGAGCGGCTTCCGGAATGCCGTGTTCATCACGGCATCCTGGGGGCTCGGCGAGACCGTCGTCCAGGGCGCCGTCAATCCGGACGAGTTCTATGTCTACAAGCCGGCACTCGCGAGCGGGCACTTCCCGATCCTGCGCCGGAATCTCGGCAGCAAGGCGATCAAGATGGTCTACAGCGGCGACACGACGCCCGGCAAAACGGTCGAGACCATCGACGTCGACGAGGCTCTGAGCCGCCGCTTCTCGGTCAGCGACGACGACGTCATCGCGCTGGCGAGGATGGCCGTGACGATCGAGGAACACTACGGACGGCCGATGGACATCGAATGGGGCAAGGACGGTAACGACGGCAAGCTCTATATCCTGCAGGCGCGGCCGGAGACCGTCCAGAGCCGCAGCGGCCGCACGATCCGGCGCTTCACGCTCAAGGGCAAGTCCAGGATCATCTCTACCGGGCGCAGTATCGGACAGAAAATCGGCGTCGGTACCGCGAAGGTCATCCAATCGGTGCGCGAGATGAACCGGATCCGGGCGGGCGACGTACTCGTTTCCGACATGACCGATCCCGATTGGGAGCCGATCATGAAGCGGGCCGCCGCGATCGTCACCAATCGCGGCGGCCGCACCTGCCACGCCGCGATCATCGCACGCGAACTCGGTATCCCGGCGGTCGTCGGCTGCGGCGACGCGACCGAAACGGTCCCCGACGGCGCGGAGGTCACGGTCAGTTGCGCAGAAGGCGACGCGGGATACGTCTACGAGGGCGCGCTCGATTTCGAGGAATCGCTGATCGAACTCGATGCGCTGCCGAAGATTCCCGTGAAGATCATGATGAACGTAGGGAACCCGGACAAGGCATTCGACTTCGCGAACATTCCCAACCACGGTGTCGGTCTTGCGCGGCTGGAATTCATCATCAACCGGATGATCGGGGTGCACCCGAAGGCACTGCTGGAATACGAACAGCTGGACCCGGACACCAGGGAAGCCGTCGACGAGCAGATGGCCGGCTACGACGACCCGGTGCAGTTCTATATCGACAAGCTGGCAGAGGGCGTGAGCACCATCGCCGCGGCGTTCGCTCCCGAACCTGTCATCGTACGGCTGTCCGACTTCAAGTCCAATGAATACGCGAACCTGGTCGGTGGCGAGCGCTACGAGCCGAACGAGGAGAATCCGATGCTCGGCTTTCGCGGCGCCGGGCGTTACGTGGCCGAGAGCTTTAAGCCCTGCTTCGAACTCGAATGCGCGGCGATCCGCAAGGTGCGCATCGAGATGGGGCTGAGAAACGTGCAGGTGATGATCCCCTTCGTGCGCACGGTCAAACAGGCCAAAGCGGTCGTCGACCTGATGGCCGAGAACGGCCTCGCCCGGGGCAAGGATGAGCTGAAGATCATCATGATGTCGGAGATCCCCAGCAACGCACTGCTCGCCGACCGGTTCCTGGAATATTTCGACGGCATGTCGATCGGCTCCAATGACATGACGCAGCTTACGCTGGGCCTGGACCGCGATTCCGCGCTGGTCGCCGACAGCTTCGACGAGCGCGACGACGCGGTGAAGGCACTGCTGGCCATGACGATCTCGGCGTGCCGCAAGCGCGGCAAGTACGTTGGTATCTGTGGCCAGGGACCGTCCGATCACCCCGACCTGGCACGCTGGCTACTCGACCAGGGTATCGAGAGCATGTCCCTCAACCCCGACAGCGTCATCGAGACCTGGCTGTTCCTCGCCGGGGAGAAGGTGTAGGAGTCGCGACCCTCAGAAGCGGTCGTAGCGCGACCGGCGTTGCCAGCGCACACGCGGCAGCCAGATACCGAGCAGAACCCCGACCAGCAGCACCGCCGCCCCGGTCATGAACCAGTAACGCGTCGTCTGCGCGGTCAGCTCGCGATTCTGCTGTTCCAGCGTGTCGGCCCGGATCTCCGCCGCGGCGAGCTGGTCGCGAAGGTCCTTGTTCTGGTCGTTGATCGACAGGACGTTGGCCGCGGTGCGTTTGATTTCGGCGAGTTCTTCCTCGAGCTTTTTCTTGTCTTTCTCGAGGGTGGCGATCTGTTGTTGCGCGGAGTCGTATTCGCCGCGGATCGCACCCAGCTGGGACGTAAGCGAGCTGCCCTCCGCGTTGGCATTGGTCAGCCGTTTGGTGAGCGCGGCGAGTTGTTCGCGCGCACTCGGCTCGTTCATCAGGTAGCGCGTCAGGACCCAGCCTTCGGTTCCGGCGGCAGTACGCACCTTCGCATAACCGGCGTCATCGTCGCGCTCGAGTACCTCGAGAGCGGCCCCGCTCGGCAGCATCCGCTCGATGGCGTTGCTCGTGTTGGGGCCCGTACGCAACATGACTTCGAACTGATCGCTCACCCAGACCGTCTCGGCAGCGGCCGCTTGCGCGATGCCGATGCACAGCAGTCCGATCGCCCATTTCGTTTTCAAACTCACGTCGTTCCGTCCTGTGATCGAGACGCCACTATACGGCATGTAAAGCCAATCTGACAAGAAAAAATCATATCTATCAGTCGCTTATCGGAGACAATGTATGGATATTCTGCTCCCAGTTTGCGCCGTCGAAGGGCTGCTCGTGCAGCGAACGAATCGTCTCGGGATCGAGGCAGTTCACGTTGACGCTGATGCCCGTCGGGTGCGAGCGCGGCACATAGTAGGACTTCACGCCGCAGTGCCTGCAGAAAAAGTGGCGGGCGACGCCGGAGTTGAAGCGATACGTGATCAGCTCCTCATCACCCGACAACAGGCGAAAGTCGCGTCTCGGCACGATCATGTGCAGATAGCCCGTCATCCGGCAGATGCTGCAATTGCAGCGGTCCGCTTCGATGTCCGCCGGCGCGTCGACCTCGAATCGCACGCGCCCGCAATGGCAACCGCCCTTGTGTGTCGTCATCATTGACCTCCGGCCGCGGTGCGTTTCCACAGCACCATGTAATTATTGGCAGGCATCGCATACAGGCACAGCCTGTAGAGGCCCGCTTCGCGCGCGAGGCAGTCGAGATCCTCGAGATGGCGTATGCCCATGTCGGGATCGTGCAGGCGCAGCGACTTGTCGAATTCCGCGTTGCTGTGCGAATTGAAGCCGCCAGCACGCTGGAACGGTCCGTAGAGGCAGAATACGCCGCCAGGTCGCAGCAGCCGGCCGGCCAGCGCGAGCATGCCGCGCACCGCGGCAAAGCACATGATGTGCGCCGTGTTGGCGGAGAACACCGCGTCGCAGGCCGGCACCTGTGCGGGTGCCGCCGTCACGTCCAGGACGATCGGCTCGCGCACGTTGGACAGACGCGTCGATTCGAGCCAGGACCGTATACCCGGGACCTGTGCCGCGAGGTCGCTGGGCTGCCACTCGAGCCGTGGCATTGCGGCGCCGAACCGGGTCGCATGCTGCCCCGTGCCCGAGCCGATTTCCAGTACGGAGCGGATCTCGCGGAACTCGTGCCGCAATACGCCGAGTATCGGCTGGCCGTTCCGCTCGGTGGCCGACGCGAATGGCCGCGGCTTCATCGCGCAGCGTGGTCGGTCAGCCGTGCCGGATCGAACAATTCGCTGCGATACCAGGCCAGTTCGGCGATCGAATCGCGGATATCGGCCAACGCGCGATGCGAACTTTCCTTCGCGAAGCCGGCGGCCACGGCCGGCGCCCAGTGCCTCGCCAGGATCTTGAGCGTGCTGACGTCGAGGTTACGATAGTGGAAGTATCGTTCCAGCTCCGGCATTTCGCGAGCCAGGAAGCGCCGGTCCTGGCAGATACTGTTGCCGCACATCGGCGAGGCGCCGGGATCGGCCCACGCCGCCAGGAATTCGAGGGTGGCGATTTCCGCCTGTCGTGCCGAAATCTCGCTCTCCAACACGCGCCCGGTGAGTCCGGACTCGCTGTGCTGGCGGGTATTCCAGTCATCCATCGCTTCCATCACGGATAGCGGCTGATGAATCGCGAAGACCGGTCCTTCCGCCAGCTCGTTCAGATGCTTGTCGGTCACGACCGTCGCGATCTCGATAATCGAGTCCGATTCCGTATCCAGTCCGGTCATCTCGAGGTCGATCCAGATCAGATTTGTCGCGCGGTCGGACGTTGCGTCGTTTTCTTTCATGGACTATCCGGCGGGTTCGCAGAACGCTAGTTTACCTGTCCCGGGAGTGCAAGGTCTGCAGCTTGCCGGCATACTCCCGGCATGACCCGGTCGCCGTCGATGACGCCGGGCGACGCCATCGTCATCGGGACCTTCAGCCGTCGCATGCGCCTGCGGCTCGCGGACGGCCGCGAGGTGGACGCGCGCATCCGCGGCAAGCGGCTCAGGCCGGTTTGCGGCGACCGCGTGACGGCACAGGAGATCCCGGACGAGCGCGAGTGGCTCGTCACGGCCATAAGGGACCGCGAAAACGCGCTCACCCGCCCCAATATGCGCGGCAAGATCGAAGTGCTCGCCGCCAACATCGACCTGCTCGTCGTCGTCGCGGCCAGCCCGCCGGCGCCGGACTGGTTCGTCGTCGACCGCTATCTGTGTGCCGCCGAGGACATGGGCGTCCCGGCCGCAATCGTATTCAACAAGTCGGATCTGCACGGCCCGGCGTTGCCCGAGCTGCAGGACTATGCGGCGATCGGCTATCCGGCCGTGAGCTGCAGCGCACATTCCGGGGACGGCATCGACCGATTGCAGGCGATAATTCGCGGCAACACGGCGATCATCGTCGGCCAGTCCGGCGTCGGCAAGTCGAGCCTGATCAACCGGCTCGGCGGCAATGCACGGCTGCGGACCGGCGACGTATCCGAACGCAGCGGCGAAGGCCGACACACCACGGTGAATTCGATGCTGCTGGGACTGCCAGGCGGCGGCGCCGTCATCGACTCGCCCGGCGTGCGCGACTACGCGCCGGCACTCGAGTCCGAAGCCCGCGTCATCCATGGTTTCCGCGAACTCGAACGCACGCGCCACGACTGCCGATTCGCAAACTGCCGCCACCTGCGCGAGCCGGGCTGCGCCATCAAGGCCGCCGTCGCCGGCGGCAGGATCAGCGCCCGCCGTTACGAGTCCTACAAGCGCCTGCTCGCCCTGACGACCCGGCTCAACAGCCCGTAAGACTATCCCGGCGGCCAGCCGAAGGGGCGGCCCCCGAGCAGGTGCAGATGGACGTGGAACACTGACTGGCCGGCGCCTTCGTTGCAGTTCATGACGACGCGGTAACCGGCGTCGGTCAGTCCCTCGTCGGCGGCGATTTCCTTGGCCGCGAGGTACAGCTTGCCGATGAGTTCCTCGTGGACGGCCTCGAGATCGTTGATCGTCGAGATGTGCGTGCGCGGGATAATCAACACGTGGGTAGGCGCCTGCGGGTTGATGTCGCGGAACGCACACAACTCGTCGGTCTCGTGGATGATGTCCGCCGGGATCTCGCCGTTGGAGATCTTGCAGAACAGGCAGTCCGGATCGCTCATGCTCGTCTCCTATTCCAGTATTCGTCGACCGTAGAAGGCATGCGAGAGCGTGCCGCCGTCCACGTATTCCAGTTCGCCGCCGAGCGGCACGCCGTGTGCGATACGCGACGCCTGCACGCCATGGCGTGCCGCCATCTCACCGAGATAATGCGCGGTCGCGTCGCCCTCCACCGTCGGATTGGTCGCGATGATCATCTCCGTGACTTCACCTTCGTCGAGCCGTGCCTCGAGCGCCGCCTGTCCGAGTTCGTCGGGCCCGATCCCGTCGAGCGGAGATAGGTGCCCCATCAGCACGAAATACAGCCCCCGGAAACCGGTTGCGTCCTCGATCGCCATGACGTCGGCAGGCGATTCGACGACGCAGAGCTGGCTCGTGTCGCGGCCACTCGCGGCGCAGATCGAGCAGAGTTCCAGCTCGGTGAACATCCGGCAGCGGCTGCAATGACCGATGCCCGACACCGCGTCCGACAGTGCCCGCGAGAGCTCCATGGCGCCGTCGCGATCCCGCTCGAGCAGCTGGAACGCGATGCGCTGGGCCGACTTGCGGCCGACGCCGGGCATGCAGCGCAGCGCGTCGATCAGGCGGACCAGCATGGGCGAGAAGGACATCGCGGATCGATCAGAACGGGAGCTTGAGCCCGGGCGGAAGGCCCAGGCCCGAGGCCATGCCGGCGAATTTCTCCTGGACGGTCGTCTCGACCTTGCCCAACGCATCGTTGAACGCCGCCACGACGAGATCTTCCAGCATCTCCTTGTCGTCGCCGATGAGCGAGTCGTCGATCTGCAGCGATTGGACCTGGTGGCGGCAGGTCATCGTGATGCGCACGGCGCCTGCCCCCGATTCGCCCGTCACGGAAATGGATGCCATCTCCTCCTGGGCCCGCTTCATGTCGGCCTGCATCTGCTGGGCCTGCTTCATGAGCTGGCCTATGCCACCCTTCATCGGATACTCCCGTGTCAGTCGTGCCGTGGCGCGTTGATCAATTCGATGGAATCGGCCTTCAATTCGGCGTCGAACATGCTCTTCATGGCCTGCACGTTGGGGTCGGATTCGAGCGAAGCCCGCGCCGCCTCGATGCGCTCGTCTTCGAGGCGGCTCTGTTCCTGCAGCGGAGTCTGGCCGGCCGTGTCGCCGACGGTGATGTCGACGGTCAGTTCCTCCGCGAAGTGCGCCGACAATGCGGCGCCGAGGGCTTCGCTGCGCTGGCGGGTCAGCACCGACTCCGAGCGTGGATCCAGCCTCAGGTACACGGTGTTGCCCTCCCGCCGCAGCAGGGCGCAATTGCCGGCCAGCAACCCCACGGCTCCGGACAACCGGAGATCCGCCGTCAGCGCTTTCCAGTCCGGGTCGCGCCATGCGCTGCCCTGCCCGGCGGCCCGAGTTTCGGACCGTGCCGCTTGTGCAACCTTCGGCGCCGGGGTCCGGGTCCGGTCCACTCCGACGGCTGCGCCGCCGCGGCCGGACCCGCCGCCGCTCTCTCCCGCAGCCTGTGCCGGGCGAAATGCCAGCATGCGCAACAATGCCATCTCGACCCCGCTGCGCGGGTCCGGTGCCAGTGACAGATCCCGGCGGCCGAGCAGCGCCGTCTGGTAGAACAGTTGTACGTCCGCCGGTGACATGCGCGCCGCCAGGTCGGCGAGCCGCTCCTCGTCCACATCGTCTGTGTTGTCGATCTTGCCGACGACCTGGAATACGGCGATCTTCTGCAGCACGCGCGCGAGATCCTGCAACAGGCGTGCGTAGTCGGGGAACTGCGTGTCAATCCGCGCCACGGCGTCGATGAGGCCCGGGGCATCGCCTTCGGCGAGCAATTCGATCAGTCGCGACACGTGATCGCGGTCGATCGTCCCCAACATGATCGAAACCGGCTCTTCTTCGATCGCGCCACCGCAATAGGCGATGGCCTGATCGAGCAGGCTGAGTGCATCACGCAGGCTGCCATCCGCGGCACGCGCGATCTGCGCCAGGGCCGGCCCTTCGGCGCGGACATCTTCCGCCTCGCAGATCGTCGCCAGACGGTCCTGGATCAAGCGCGGCGTCAAGCGCGTCAGGTTGAACTGCAGGCACCGCGACAACACGGTGACGGGCAACTTCTGCGGGTCGGTCGTCGCGAGCAGGAACTTGACGTGCGGCGGCGGTTCTTCGAGCGTCTTCAGCAATGCGTTGAACGAGCTTTTCGACAGCATGTGCACCTCGTCGATCAGGTACACCTTGTAGCGGCCGCGCGCGGGAGCGTATTGCACGTTGTCGAGCAGGTCGCGCGTGTCGTCGACCTTCGTCCGGGACGCGGCATCCACCTCGATCAGATCGACGAAACGTCCTTCGTCGATCTCCCGGCAGGCCGGACAGATGCCGCAGGGCTCCGCCGTCACGCCGGTCTCGCAGTTGAGCGCCTTGGCCAGGATACGTGCGATCGTGGTCTTGCCGACGCCACGGGTCCCTGCGAACAGGTAGGCGTGATGCAACCTGCCCGACTCCAGCGCGTTGACGAGAGCGCGCAGGACGTGCTCCTGGCCAACCGTGTCGGCGAAGTTTTTCGGGCGCCATTTGCGCGCCAGCACAAGATAGCTCATGCGTCCAACCGGGCGGCCCAAATCGCCGCTTGCGCGACCATTCGAACCGCCGTGTAGGGGAATGGGTCAGTGTATCGCAAGGGCCGTGCGGAGCAAGTCCGCGCCCGAGCGAGTGGTCCGCGCCAGCTTTTCCCCGGCACCCGGTGTCACCGCTACCGTTGCTCCCTTCCGGGCCTGGCGGGGTTCACGGCTGACCGCCGCGGGGCAGCCGGCGCGGACCGGGCGCGATTATCCCTGTTGCCGCCCGAACTCTCAACGGAACGGGTCGAGCCGGCGGCTCAGACCGGGTCCATCAATGGCACGACGACGGCCAGCTGGGCATCGATCTCGGCGTCGAGCTTTTGCTCGAGCTGATAGAAGCGAGCGACCTTGCGGACCGGCAATACCTTGCGGAATCGCTTGACGAACTTCTTCTGCCGTTTGACGAGATCCGCCTTGACGTCGAGGACATCGTCGATCAGTTGCGCGGCATACGCCTCGCTGATGTCGCCGGCGCGGTGCCGCCTGACGTATTCTACGATGAGATCCGCGTAGCGATTACGGTTCTCGAGCACGGACTTGCGGTAGTCGTCGTAGACCGGCCAGAACGCGGCGGCCTCTTCGTCGCTGAGGTGGAGTTCGAAGCCCACGATGTCCTTGCGGCCTTCCTGCAGGAGCGTACGAGCATCAGCAAGCAACTGGTCTTCCTGCGCCTGCACCGCGCTGTCCTGAGCCGGGGCGACCGTGAACGCGCACGCTCCCACAGCCACGAGCAGTACTCGAACCAACGTGTTACGCATGTCTGGATACTCTGATATCGTGCCGATGCAGGGAATTCTATAGAATCGTTCGAGCGAAGTCCGCCAACAGGGGCAGCAGGGGACCGAATCGATGATATCGACCGCACTTACCGATCGCACCAACACGAGGTTGGCAGGACTTGCGGCAGGCGTGGCGCTCATGTGTCTTGCCGGCTGCTCGAGCACCGAGGTTCAGAGCTTCAATGTGCCGAAGGAACGCAGCGTCGAGTCGGCACAGGTCGCGGTGGATGCCGATTTCTCGAAATACGATCGCCTGCTGGCCAAGGACATGGGCATCTACTACTCACCGAAGGCCAACGTCAGCCAGGAGGACATCGCCCGCCTCCGCAAGGCATTCCAGGATGCCTTCGCCGACGAGCTGCAGGGATATACGATTGTCAAGAAGCCCGGCCCGTCGACGATGACCGTCGAGGCGTCTCTGATCGATCTGCGGGGCACGTCGGGTTCCGATCTGCCGGCACTTCGATACGACATACAGCAGGTAGCCAGGTCCGGCTCGCTGGTGTTTCTGATGGAACTGAAGGACTCGGCGTCCGGCAAGATCCTCGCGAGGGCAGCCGACAGCGCACAGGCGCCGCCGCTCGCGACCAGCGCCGGCGTCAACGAGACCGACTGGAAGGCCGTCGACGACGCGGCCCGGCATTGGGCCGGCCTGTTCCGCAAGTTCCTGGATAACAACCTTCATCACTAGACGAGGCGCACTGCCAAGCAACCGTGCGTCCGCAACATGAACGCCAGGGAACTCGCATTGCACGCCTTTAATCACTTGAGGCCGGGCATGCTCCTGATGGCCGCCCTGTCGATCGCGGGCACGCTCGTGCTCCAGGGCTGCGACGCCCGGCCGGACAGGCTGCGAATGGCGACGCCGAATCTGCCGATCGATCGCGAAATCGCCGAGGACATCGTACGGCTCCTCGGCGACTCCGAATCGCTGAGGGTATCGCTCGTGCCGGGCGAGGACACCGATGCGGATGCGATCCGCGCGCTCGACGACGGCACTGCCGACATTGCGATCGTCTCGGACGGCACGCCGTTCGACCCCGAAATCGCCGCCGTGATGCCGCTGTATCCGACCGTTCTTCACATCGCGTATCGTGCCGACCGCGACGCGAGCGATCTGAAGGCCCTGCTGCGCGGTGCGCGCGTGTTCGCCGACGAAGAAGGCAGTTCGACACGTCGAATGTTCGAACGCTTCATCGACCGAATCGGTCTGGCCAGGGACGAATTCGAATACGTCGACAATCCGGCTGGTGACGCGGATGTCATTGTACTTTTCGTTCCGATCTCCGCCGGCAAACTCGACCAGTACCCCGGCTTTCGACTCCTCAGCCTCGCCGCTCCCGCAGACGTCGGCATCGGCAGCCTTGTCGATGCAGCCGTGCTACTGAATCCTCACCTGCGGCCGTTCATCATCCCGACGGGCACCTACGGCAAGGAGGCGACGCCAGGGCCGGTCGTGACGCTCGCGGTCGACCGGAGCCTCGTGGCCCGGCGCAGCCTTGACCGGTCTGCGGTCTACCACCTTGTCGCCGAAGTGCTGCGGTTGCGACCCGCGCTCGGGGCGAAGCACCCGGGCCTGTTCTCGAGATTGTCGGAGAATTTCGATTCGGGCCGGTCGCCGTTTGTCCTCCATGCGGGCGCGCAGGCCTTCCTGCAGCGTGATGTCCCGACGCTCTACGAACGTTATTCGGGGGTCGCGGAACTCGTCCTGAGTGTCCTGCTGGCGGTCGTCAGCGCTTCGATCGCCGGTGTCCGCCTGGTCCGGATACGGCGCAAGAACCGCATCGATACTTTCTATTCGAAGACGCTGGAGCTCCGGAATTCAATCGACGCAAATTCGAGCGCCGAGCAACGCCGGGAAGCCATTGCCGGCGTGCGGGACCTCCAGAATACGGCATTCGATCTGCTCGTTCACGAGCGACTCGCCGCCGACGAGAGTTTCCGCATCTTCATCACGCTGTCGGACGACGTGCTGCGGCAGCTCGGCGCCTACCCGCCGGACGCCACGGCATCCGACGCGTAGCACGCCAGGAGCATTCAGTCGTTATTTCGACGCGTCTCCTGCCGGCGGCGGGAATCCTTCCAGGATCGCGTCGACGGCGGCCTTGATCGTCGCATCGACATTTTTGCGGTCCGACTCGGTCAGCGACTTCGTCGCGTGACCGTGCCACACGGGCCGCCGTTCGCTCTCGTCGAACATGTCCACCGACAGCGTGCCCGTCTTGTACTGGGTCACCTGGGTGTTTGACTGGCAGCAATAATAGGAAGCGCCCCAGCCCCAGTGCGCGGGATAGCCCATGCCGTAACCGAAAGTCATGTCGGGATACGAATCCACGCGGATGTTCTGCCGCGAGCCGATCGTAAACGAAACGACGAAATCCGAATCGGCCGGGTCGTCGACCCTCTGGAAGCCCTTCGCGGCGAGGCCGGCTTCCAATGCCTTCATGATCCGCCCCTCGAGCAGCGGACTGGGCGGATTCACCGTCTCCGCAACTTTCATCGGGTGTTCGGAAATCCATGCAAACTTATGATATGTCGAGAAATCTTGTTCCGGATCATGGTCGTACTGCGTCTGGAAGGTCGACGCGCATCCGCTGAGGACCAGCGCCAGCACTGCCCCCACGACGAAAATCGGTCTCATCGGTTCTTCTCCTGGAATTATCCGTGGCCCAAGTCCTACCTCGCCCCAGTGGCGTTCGGGCGGCATCGAGTTTACTCCGATCCTGCGGCGGGCTGAACCGCCGGCAGGATGACGACGAGGAATGCCGGCAGACTTTTACCAGCTCAGGCGCAGCAGCGAGACCGCCTGGCGCGGCAGCGGGAACGCGACGGATGCCCCCGAGTCCGCGACTCGGATCCACTGCGGGGCATCCAGCAATTCGAGCTTGCCGGCGTGCTCGAGCATTGCATAGTCGGCGGGCGTAATCTGCTGCGGACGGCCCATGTGCTGCCACACAGCATATGCGTTGCTGTGCGTCGCATCGATGCGGTAGTGCTCGAGCAGCGCCCTGCCGGCCGGCAAGCCGTGTAACCGGAGTACGACCGGTGCGTCCGGCGCCGGGACGTCGTCGTCGTGATAGTTCCAGACCAGTACGGCCAGTTCGTGAGCCGTCCGGCTCGCGAGCGCATCCACGTCCGGCCGCGCGCCGCGGACGCCGTGCTCGAGCACGACAGCCGCGGTGACCGGATCGTCGACGTGTACCGCCACGCGTGCGCCGCGCATCATGCCGAACATGCGGAACACGTTCAGGACGGGCTTGTCGACGCCATTGGTCGCCAGCGACCGGAAGCCGTCGAACCACGGCTGGTCCTCGAACTGGAATGACCAGCTGAGCGCACCTTCGAGGTTCACGCCGTAGCCATCCGCCAGCTCGTACATCTTGGCGAACGACGATGCCGTGTAGCTCGCGTACATCAGGCCGTTGCGATAGCCGTTGCCCTTGTAGCCCGACGCGAACGAGCAGGCCGCGCAGCCTTCGGGATCGGCCTCGCCGATGACGATCGGCAGCTTCGGGAACGCGGAATCCGCGACGATCGCGAAGCCTGTCGCGATGTCGCCGAGTTCGGCGCCCATGTCCATGCGCACGTGGCCGTCGACCTCCTTCGGTGCACCCTTGGCGTGATAGGAGATGAAATCGAGCGGTGCCCCCTTGTTCCCTGTCGCGTAGTTGGTGCCCGCTGCACAATGTTCGAGGAACGCCCGCAACCAGTCCGCGGCCAGGTCCCAGCGCGGTCCCGTGGTCGTGGGCCCGCCGATGCGGGCGGCGGGCAACGCACGCTTCACGGCATCGGCCGTGTAGTCGTAGAGTTTGAAGTACTCCTCCTGCGTGCCCTGCCAGTAGCCGAT
>JBAUVS010000394.1:0-14360 GCA_049583345.1 Woeseiaceae bacterium | reverse complement strand
GTTCGGGGAAGCGAAGCGGGACGTCTACGAACGGGCCAAGGCTTCGGGCAACACGTTTCCCGTCGCCCATCTCCTGAAACAGAAACGCGCGCCGGTCCGCGTGTACTGGGCGCCGTAACGTGCATCCTGCCGTCGAACGCGTCACCCGCCGCATCGTCGAGCGCAGCCGGACGTCGCGCGGCGACTACCTGGCGAGAATTCACGCGGCGGCGAGCGACGGGCCCGCGCGCCGCAACCTGTCCTGCAGCAACCTCGCGCACGGCATGGCCGCGTCCAGGCGCGCCGACAAGGACGCGTTGGCGGGCACGCGCACGGCCAACATCGGCATCGTCACCGCGTACAACGACATGCTGAGCGCCCATCAACCCTACGAGCGCTTCCCGGCGATCATCCGCAAGGCCGCCGCGGTCGAAGGCGCGGTCGCGCAGGTCGCCGGCGGCGTGCCGGCGATGTGCGACGGCGTCACGCAGGGGCAGGACGGCATGGAACTCTCGCTGTTCAGCCGCGACGTGATCGCCATGTCGACGGCGGTCGCGTTATCTCACGACATGTTCGACGCGGCGCTGTGCCTCGGCATCTGCGACAAGATCGTGCCGGGCCTGCTGATCGGCGCACTGTCGTTCGGGCACCTGCCGGTCGTGTTCGTCCCGGCCGGGCCGATGGTCTCCGGCTTGCCCAACAAGGAGAAGGCGCACGTCCGCGAGGAATACGCGGCGGGCCGGATCGGCCGCGACGAGTTGCTGGCGGCCGAGTCGGCGTCCTACCACGCGCCGGGCACCTGCACGTTCTACGGCACGGCCAACAGCAACCAGATGCTGATGGAGTTCATGGGCCTGCAGCTCCCCGGCGGCTCGTTCGTGAATCCCGGCACCGCGTTGCGCGATTCGCTCACCGAGACGGCGGTGCGTACCGTCCTCGACATCACCGACTTCTCCGACAGCTACACGCCGCTCGGGCACATCGTCGACGAGAAGGCGATCGTCAACGGCATCGTCGGGCTGCTGGCGACCGGCGGCTCGACCAACCACACGATGCACCTGGTCGCGATCGCGCGCGCGGCCGGCATCGCGATCGACTGGAACGATTTCGCCGAGCTGTCCGCGGCCGTGCCGCTGATGGCGCATGTGTATCCGAACGGCTTCGCGGACGTGAATCACTTCCATGCGGCGGGCGGGCTCGGCTTCATGCTGGGCGAATTGCTCGATGCCGGTCTCGTGCACGAGGACGTGACCACGATCCTCGGCCAGGGCCTCAGGCGCTTCTGTGTCGAACCGACCTTCGAAGGCGGATCGCTCGGCTGGCGCGCCGCGCAGTCCGAGTCGCTGGATCGTGACATCCTGCGGCCGGCCGGCGATCCCTTCGACGCCGAGGGCGGGCTGCGCACCGTCGCCGGCAACCTCGGGCGGGCGATTGTCAAGGTGTCGGCCGTCGAGGCAGGCCGCCGTGCCATCGAAGCGCCGGCGCGCGTGTTCGCATCGCAGGCCGCGTTCGCCGAGGCCTTCAACGATGGCGTATTGCAGGGCGATTTCGTGGCCGTCCTGCCGTGCCAGGGCCCGAGCGCCAACGGCATGCCGGAGCTGCACAAGCTGACGCCGTATCTCGGCGTCTTGCAGAATCGCGGCGCCAGGGTTGCATTGCTGACGGATGGCCGCATGTCGGGAGCGTCGGGCAAGGTACTCGCCGCGATCCAGGTGACGCCCGAAGCGACCGCCGGCGGTGCGATCGGCAAGATCCGCGACGGCGACACGGTGCGCATCGACGCCGATGCGGGCGTACTGTCGGTGAGCGCGGACGACGACCCGCTCGCGCGGCCTGTGCGAGAATTCGACCTGAGCGCACACCGGACCGGCATGGGACGCGAGCTGTTCGCGGTGTTCCGCAACGCCGTGAGCAGCGCGGAGCGAGGGGCGAGTGTTCTGTCCCATACACATAAATAGCAATTATTGGTTCGCCCCCTGCGTCGAGTTTATCGATAATCACCTCAACGTGGCCGATGTAGGCTACCTGGTATAGGTATTCGTGCCGTCTTGCCACGTCGTCTTCCTGGCATAATTACCGTTCGGATCGTAAGCAAACTCGTCTCTGGCGACAGGAGTCGTGTCGGTAAGGCTATTGCCAAAGACGATTTTCGTCGGCTGGTCGAAAACATTGTACGCAGGACAACTGCTGAAGTTGGCGCCGAGACATCAGTTCGAGACGCTGGCAAACCGGTACCACGAGGGTCGCCGATTCCGTCGCACCAGCCGCTGGTTACAGTTCGTGGCACTGGCCACCGGGCAGCTGTCCGGGCGGCAATTCTTAGAAGAAGTAGCCGCACCATAACACCCAGTCCCTGCCGCCAAATCCGACAAGACCAGACTATATGATTTCCGATACGACACCAACGGGACGGCGCATGTGGAGTGCCCCGAGTATGGTGGACACCGCCGAGCCTCAAGACGAGGCCTGTTCTCGGGCCAATTCCCTCTTGAGAATAGAACTTCTCTAGAATCGATCGATTACGTTGTCCGGCGGCGGCCCGTAACTCTCTTCGTCGTAGTCCAGGAAGTCGATGACTAAGCGACCATTCTCTCTAATGTATTCCAGTCCCAACTTGCGCAACCCTTCTTCTTGTGAGCCTGTGTAATACAACGTGAGTGTCCAACGACCAGACTGGACTCTTTTCATTTCGTACCGATGAATTGTATTGATCCTAAGGCCAAACAAGTATTCTCGACGCGTGAGTTCTATTTGCCGAATCGTCGGTACTGGATCTGAGAAAATCAATCCGGAGAACCACTCCGAAACAATAGCTCGAGAAAAAAAAGGCAAAGCCTTTTCCGGTTGCTCGTCCACCGTAACACGATACTTTTTGAACTGTGAATACAGGTCGTACCCGCTCGGCGAACCTTGACAGCTCACCAATGAGCAAGCCAACACTGCAATCATCAAATTCCGAACATTCGCGCGAGAAAGGTCCATAGGTAGATTTCACTGTCCGCCATCATAGTCACATGGGTTGCCCGTTTCAGATCGACAAATCGCATCGTCCATGCGCTCACGTTGCGTAGCCAAGCCGCGTGCGGCTTGTCCGAGTAGACCAGAACTGTCCTGAACTACTCCCTCGACATTTGCGTCCACTATTGAACTAAATAGCGGAGTTGCTCATTTTCACCTTCAGTCACCACTGCTGCCATTGAAGAAGGCCTTGTAGATAGGCTTTACTGTGAATACTGCGGGGTTGGTGAAATAAAACCCCCAACAGGCTGGGTTGATGGCCATAGTTACGTAAAACTCTGCTTTGAACAGCAACTCGTAACTGCCAGATACCGCAACCTCGATGAGCACTATCGATAAAAATATCGCGAAAAAGAATATGTTCGCTCGCAAGAACATCGTCCAAATAAGTGTGTCATCTGCCTTGGTTGGCATAGTGATCTCGCACGCCGGGCGGCTTGATTGGTCTTCCCGGAACAATATATGCGAACGACACGCCGTGTATGGGTCACGCAACCTGTATCGGCGCAGCGTCCGACGAGAGAATCAAACCACTGGGCTCAAGCGCCAATCGCACAATGGCCAGATTCTCGTCCGGAACATCCCATCGGTACATCTGTTCATTGAATTCGCACGGATGTAAAGTGCCTTCAGCTTCTAGGAACCTGTATAGGGCCGATCCTCGAAACTCCATTCGTAGGTGCGCATCGACCAGGTAGTTGATCGGATAAACCTCGCGAAAATAGCCTTGACGCGTGCGCAGCTTCTTTTTCCAAACGTTGTTTGTCCAGTTGACAAGACGCCCCGCATATTTCTTATTCGAGTCCAACCTAACACCGCCGGGCACAGTGTTGACCGCTGCGACATACGGTTCGGCACCGTATTCTGCCGGAAAGTCCCAGACTCCCCCATAGCTCGGTCCCAGCGTACTGAAGATAGTTGAAGCTGCGCGATCTGCCAACGAATATATGTTGTCTACTTCTTTCTCGGCAACGCCAAAAGAACCGATTTTCTGACCACCGTTTACTACGCCAATCGCAGCCTCAATGGCGCTAGGAAAGAAGTCCGAGTCAGTGGCATTCCTTGGATCGCTTCGGACGCGAATAGATCGAGCGTCGTCCAGCATTTCAGAGGCCAGAAACTCTATTAATCTGTTCCGGACTCTGGTGTAGGATCCATGTGTGCGTTTCCCGCCAAGATTACCGGACCCCTGAATTGGTTTGGCACCGAATTCTGATAGGAATTTCTCGCACAATAAAGAGACATTCCCCATTGAATGAACTCGTCCACTCATACGCCATGAGAAGTCGTATGCGCGGCCCCCCGGCGTCGACTTCTGGCGCGATTCCCACTGGCCCAATGTCCCTGTTCATAGCTTGTATTGGTCCTGCGCCACACACCTGATGCTATTCAGTAGATTCCCAAAGGCTTCTTGGTATATTTGAGTCAATCCGGAAGCCGTTTGCTTTCCTGATATTACTTCAACCACGTCAACTGCGAGTGCGGAACACACGCCCGGACCCTTCAACCAGCCTGATTCTGTTAGGGCACCGCGATTTCAAGGTCAAGACCCCACCGACGGCAAATTTCCGATCTCAACCTTTTGACAAGTAGTTAGGCCATTTGAACAAAATGGTACTCGGAAGGTCCTTATCGTTCCTAACGTTGACAGCTCAATTGTAACGCACCGCCCGCAAAGACCGGTTCCGATCCATTTGTTGCCTTAAAATGAATTGACCACAACAAATCGAGGCAGTCGTTTGAAACCTTTTCATTTAGGCCTTCAAACCATCGATTCAGGTCGATCGAGATAGAATCAACATCACCGGGGCCCAAATTGATGCTGCTGTCCGTCTTGTCTCCTGTCCATGAATGCTTCTTGAGAGGGTCGCCAAACCTATCGACAACAAATAACCTTAGGAACGGCGGCCTAAACTGGCCAGCTAAGAACTCTTGACGCACGTTTGTGCAATTCTTGATCGTCAATCGGATTGAAGTTCCAGTGATGAGGCTTGCATGCAAGACGACTGTCGTTTCTTTGTTGTCACAGTCGGTATGCTGCAATTCGGCTCCATAAGCTGGAAAGGATGCCAAGATCACGAACCCTAACGTAGAGGTCATTCGTAATGACCGTCCAAAATTTCCGATAAACCTCACGCCGGCTCTCCTTTTGCATCCCCAAGTAAAATAGGCGCCGCATCTCGCTACTATTCGATTGGTTCGGTCCATTGAATAAGTTGAATCCTTGACCATTGACAACCAAAATTGTGCCGGCACCGTCGCTAGGGTCGTCAGTCGCCCCAGGAGGTCATGGGTGTACGCACCGATCCTGCTGCGCCCGACTGTGGACGGCAGGTCGGGCTGATAAGATTCAGCGTTCCGATCGATCTCCGCGCGGCCCACGACTGTGAGATCGGTCCAAAGACAGTGCGGTTCGTAACGAGGGCAATCCCGAATGCAGCGTGACTCTTGAGTCGTTTTCCTATCGTTCTATGCTGAATTGTTAGCTGCGGAGGTCGCACTAGAATAAATAAGCACGGAACACTTTAGAAGTGCAGCTATTCTGCTAGCCCCCGTATATCCAAGATTCTTAGATATCCTGACAAGTCGCCGACCGTTACGGACAATAGTGGGCCATCCTCGTCACGCACCGACAATCGGTATACCAGATCTGCGAATTGAGCTGAATAGTCTGCAGAGATACTTGAAATTCGCAGATCGTCTAAGGAGCGACCTTCGGAAACTTCTCTTGCCCTATGGTCCTTCGGTATGTAATCCAATAGTTGCCGCAATTTCCGTAACGTTACAGTTGCAATCGGTTGGGTTACCTCGATATAGTCGGATTGGAAGTCCAACTCCCGGCATGCGTGCGTGGAATTAGCCTCCAGGAATGCGACGAAAAATCGAGAGATTGTCGGTGAAGGCGTAGCCACTATCTCTGGCGCGAGATTTTCATCCGACGGAAACCCGATCTGAACCAACCTTGTAACGCAAATGCTATTTTGAAGTGAACTCGGCTCGTAAAGCGCGTAGCCAATAGATCTGTACTTAGACGCTAAAGACTCAGATGGGTCCATATGTGTTGGCAAAACGACCCACACATCATTAACTCGCTTGTCTAACTCGTGTAATTGGTTAGACTTCGTCTGCCGCCCGGCCGTTGACTGAACACCTGCATCTGAAAGGCACGCACTAGTAATGAGGCATGTCATACTCAGAAAACCGAACATAGAATTAGTGGCCATATGCATCTGCAATCCTCATGAGATCCTCAAACGTCACCTTCCGTTTTATAGCATAAGACATGATACTCCGAGTTGCATTCCTCCTATGACTGAGACCCAGAAGATGACCAAATTCATGCGCCGGAGTATCCGGCCGAGAATCTGGATTTAGGTTTCCGGCTGAGTAGCTAATATGGTAGTTGTATTCAAAAATGCGGCCTCCAATCTGAGCATTACTATTTCCCTTCGTTATTCCTTCAACGAGAATATCTCCGCCATCTCCAAACAAACCTGCGTCAACAATAGTGAGATGAGTACTTACCGAGATAGTGTCTTCATCTTTGTTTGAAACCGTGTTCCAACTCGCTTCAATTTGCTTCACCAGATATTCTCGTATCGTATCCTGCAGGCCTCCGGGCCTCCATTTGATCCAATGGCTCCATATTCATTTGGCACTACTTCTGGACAGCATAAAGTAGGTTGATACGTCGCCCATCGGTATGCTCTCTGTAACTACTGATGGATAATTCCGATACAATTTGAAGATGGGGCTTACTTTCGGAAAACATGACCCAGACCAAAATCATGAAAGGCTTTTAGCGGCCGCGAAACTAATTGATGACGGCGATTTCGATGGTGGCATGTTTCAACTGCGACGCCTGCAAGATGAAGGTCAAAGAGATTCGATGATTGTACTGGCTCGAATGTATGAAGCCGGGATTTTTGGAGTAAAGCGCGACATCACTAAAGCGTTAAAAATTTATCATAAACTGGTAGAAGATAAAGATCCTCTCGCCTTCCTGAGGCTGGGGCAGCTATATGCCCTCGGTGAGAATATCCCGCAAGATTACGATATGGCTTTCTATTACTACTCAATACTCGCGAACGCCGGTGACGCACGAGCGCAGTTTGTTATCGGAGATATGTACCAAAGGGGCTTGCATACAGAGCGAAATTTGGATACCGCGCGGCTGTGGTTCAAGTCTGCTGCTGAAAAGGGTCACCTATACTCTGCGAAGAACGTCGCAGTCATCGACTGCTTGAGCGGGCAATGGCTAAGCGGGCCTTCCAGACTACTGTATTGGAATATCGCAATCTTGGGCGCACGAATATTTCGACCCAATAGCATGAAACTAGCACGAATCTGAGCAGTCGATTTCAAAATTGCATTCAATCGAATCGCCTTCTGAGTAGGTGTCGGATGAAAATACAACCCGCAATTGGCACTCCAAGGCCAGTTCTAGTTTGTCCGCACTTCTTGGGACAACGTCACGATCACTGCGGTTTGTTGCAGATATTCCAATGGGCTGCTTTGATGTTGGACTTTGCCAATTTGCGTACCGTATTCAACCCAGGAACACGGCTGCGACATACCTTCCGGTACGCATCAATTGCCGCTTCAAATCTGCCCTGATCAAATAGTGAATTTCCCAAATTGTAAATTATCAAAGGACGATCTCGCAGGGCCGCGTACGGCAATGCTTTAGAAAAATATCTCTCAGCCATTCTTGGCCTTTCTAATTCTGAATAGCATTCACCAATCGCCCAATAAGCGTCCGGATCTTCGTCCCAATAATTGACAGACTTCCGAAATGCCTTCAGAGCTTTCTCAATTTCTCCATTTTCTGCGTAGGAATGACCAACCAAATACCATGCGTGATTTTTGTCACATGCATATGGCTTTCTAATAACATTCGCACCACTATCCAATAGTCGATCAATTGCCTTAGAATGATTTGATTGGCGCTGAAGTTCATGAATCTCCTCAAAGATATCTTCCATTCCGCACTCTCACTCCGCTCTACCCGACAAAGCCCAGAAAAATGCCGAACAATGCAGTATCTTGGGGGCTCGGCAGTCTATTCTCAGGCAAACAGCCAAGACCGTTCAACTCACCCTCTCGGCAAGCCTCTTGAGCGATATCCCAAATTATGGCTGGAATCATCCAGGGAACACGAGTCGGGCCACGAGGCTTAGTTGGCCTTACAATTGGCCGATTTCCCTTCGGCCGCCTGCCGTGCTCTTCACCCCCTTTGTGCCCAATATTTCTTTCTCGTGATCCCGATGGTTTACGATGTTCCGGCGGTGGCTTATTGTTGGGATTTGGCGGTGTTCTATATTTGGGTCGCTTTGGTTTCTCATCATTTCCAGCGATGAAAATGTTCTGCCCGACCGATACTCCCAAATCTGCACTGTCCTGTGGCCATTCAATATGGTCAACCGGATCTTCAATTGTTGATGGCAAAGAGTCTTCCGCATCGGCAGCGTGGCTGACTTCATTTTGATATGAAAGCACGCCGCCGCTGGCGTTGTAATCGACGAACCTCGGTAAAGGGTAACTGGCTCCGGTGTTAACTAGTAAAAATCACCGTTAAGATTGACTGTCAATATTTTTGGGGAAAGCGTCACCTGCCGACGTTTTCTGCCGGATCACAAGGCCTTTGGAATT
The DNA here is from genome assembly GCA_049583345.1 of Woeseiaceae bacterium. Classification (GTDB taxonomy): domain Bacteria; phylum Pseudomonadota; class Gammaproteobacteria; order Steroidobacterales; family Woeseiaceae; genus UBA1847. The sequence continues at coordinate 5,711 of JBAUVS010000394.1, read as the reverse complement.
TGACTTGGTCACCAACGGTTTCGATAGCGGGTAAGCGATGACTTCCGTATTACTGATCGGCGACATCGGCGGGACCAACGCGCGTTTCGCTCTGGCGGGCAGCAAGCAGCCCGGATTCTCGAAAGAGTTGGTGTTCCGCTGCGCCGACTATGCATCCGCCGATTCCGCGATCCGGCAATACCTGAAGGAAGTCGGCGCCGGCACGCCGGACGTCATCTGCCTGGCGGCGGCGGGTCCGATCATCGAGCAGCGCGTACGCTTCACGAACAATCCCTGGCGCATCGCGGCCAGCGAATTGAAGGAACTGTTCGGCATCTCGAAGGTGCGCCTGCTCAACGACTTCGAAGCGATCGCCTATTCGATCCCGTTCCTCGAGAAGGAAGACAGCATGCCGTTCGGCCTGCCCGAGCCGGGGCCGCTCGGGGACGGCGACTACACCGTGGGCATCCTCGGACCCGGCACCGGCCTCGGCACCGTCGGCCTGCGCAAGTACGGCGAGCTGCTGATCCCGATCGCGAGCGAAGCCGGTCATGCCGGGTTCGCGCCGGAGTCGCAGGTGCAGATCGACATGTTGTCGGCCCTGCGCGAGCGCTACGACCGGGTGTCCGCCGAACGCTTCGTGTCCGGGCCCGGCATCGAAAACATCTACTGGGCCCTGTGCCGCATCCACGGCGAGCAGCGGCCGCAGCTCGAGGCCGCCGAGATCTTCGCGAAGGCCAGCGATCGCAGCAATCCCCGCGCGGCCGAAGCCGTGCAGGTGTTTTTCGAGATCCTGGGCCAGGTGGCCGGCGACTACGCACTGGCGCTCGGCGGCAGGGACGGCATGTTCATCGCCGGCGGTATCGTGCGGCGGTATCCGGAGCTGCTGGAGAACAGCCGCTTCCGCAGCGGCTTCGAAAGCAAGGGGCGGCATCGGTCGCTGATGGAACGGATCCCCACGCGGCTCATCCTGCACGAGCATCCGGGCCTGCTCGGCGCCGCGTACTGCGCGTTGCAACTGTCGGGCGCCTGATCGACTACCCGGCCGGGCTGCTGCTCGCGCTGTGGGTGCCGCTCTCGCGCCGGAAGCGGCTCGGCGAGCGTCCCGCGTGGCGCCGGAAAAAGCGCGTGAAATAAGACGGGTCCGAGAATCCGAGCCGTTGCGCGACGCCGGCGATCGTCGTCTCGGTGTAGGCGAGTTCACGGCGTGCGGCGAGCATCACGCGTTCGTGCACCGACTCCAGCGCGGACTGGCCGGTGAGCTGCCGGCAGATCGCGTTCAGGTGCGAGGGGGTGATACCGATCGCGGCGGCATATTCGGCCACCGTCCATTGCGACTTGTGGTGCTCTTCGACCAGCTGCCGGAAGCGTGCGAGATGCCGTCCGGCTCGCGTCGGGTGCGCCGGCGGGGATGCCGCGTCCTTCTCCGCCCGCGCCAGCCACAGCGCGAGCAGGCGTATCAGGCAGTCGAGTGAGGCTTCCTTGAAGGTGAGCCGCCGGCGGTATTCCGTGTGGATGCGTTCGAACAGGATCCTGAGCCAGGCGCCGTCGGCGCCCGCGGCGACGACACCGGGATTGCCGAGCGCCGCCGCCTGCGGGCCCAGGTCGCGGCCGAGCTCGTTCACCAGCGACGAGGCGATCGACAGCACGTAGCCGACGGAGTCGCGGGCCCACTCGAATTCGTGGACACAGTACTCGGGGATGACGAGTACCGACACGGGCGAGGCGTCGAAGCGGAACGAGTCGAGCGTCGCCACACCGCTCCCTTCGAGCAACAGGAACAGCTGTGTAAGCCGGCTGTGGCGGTGCGGACGGATCGACCAGTCATGCAGCTGGCTGCGTTCCGCGAGCGGTTCGCTGTGCACCCGCTGCGATGTCGGCCAGCGGTGGCTGTCGGCGTAGAAATCGACGACCGGGACCGCGGGACGCGCGTCCGCGGACCTTGGCTCGGACATGCAAAATCCCTGAAAAGTACCATTATAGCCCGTTTTCCTGCCTTTATTTCCGGCATTTTCTGGCGAAAAATACAAACGTAGGTTTGACTTGTCAGACTGTGCAGGCGGCCGCGCGCCGACCGAGGGGGATTCCTTACATGAGCTGGCGCAAACACGACTACGACCGCATCCCGGGCACCTACGTGTTCGACGGCAAGACGGCGCACTCGGCCTACGGGCTGAACAAGCTGTTGTTCTCGTTCAATCACGCATCGAACCGGGAGGCATTCGAGAAGGACCGGGCGGCCTATGCCGACAAGTACGGTGTGACCGAAGCCCAGAAGGCGGCGCTGATCGCCGACGACTTCCTCGGCCTGCTCAGGCTCGGCGCGAACATCTATTACCTCGCGAAGATGGCGGTGCCCCGCGGCTTCTCGGTGCAGGATGCCGGCGCGGCATTCCAGGGCATTTCGACAGAGGAATTCAAGGCCAAGCTGCAGGAGAAGGGCGCGGGTCTCATCGAGCGGCTCGAGAAGGAAGGAGGTTACTGGAATGGCTAGAATCGTCGGCGGCGTCACCACCTCCCACATTCCGGCGATCGGCAACGCGATGTGGGACAAGAAGGAACAGACGCCCTACTGGAAGCGCTTCTTCGACGGCTACGAGCCCGTCAAGGCCTGGCTGGCAGAGAAGGATCCCGACATCGCGATCGTGGTCTACAACGATCACGGCCTGAACTTCTTCCTCGACAAGGTGCCGACCTTCGCGCTCGGTTGTGCCGACCACTATCACAACGCGGACGAGGGCTGGGGCCTGAACACGCTGCGCTCTTTCGAGGGCGACGCCGAATTCTCCTGGCATCTCGCCGAATCGCTGATCGGCCAGGATTTCGATCTGACCACCTGCCAGGAGATGCTGGTCGACCACGGCTTCATCGTGCCGATGGCGCTGATGTGGCGGCACCTGCCGGAATGGCCGGTCAAGGGCATCCCGCTCGCGGTCAACACGGTGCAGCACCCGTTGCCGAGCGCGAAGCGCTGCCTCGCACTGGGCCACGCATTGCGCAAGGCCATCGAGTCCTATCCCGAAGACAAGAAGGTGGTGATCTTCGGCACCGGCGGCATGTCGCACCAGCTGCAGGGCGAACGCGCGGGCATCATCGACGTCGACTACGACATGCGCTGCATGGAGAGCGTGATCCACCAGCCGGACTGGCTGGCGAACCAGACGACCTCCGAGATCATCGAGAAGGCCGGCACGGAAGGCGTCGAGATCATCATGTGGCTGGTCATGCGCGGTGCGCTGCAGGACAAGGTGAACCTCGTGCACAAGCACTACCACGTGCCGATTTCGAACACGGGCGCCGGCGTGCTCGTGCTCGAGGACCCCGCCTGACGCTCAGTCGCACAACCAGTCCTCGCGCAAGATCGCCCAGGACTTGAGGTCCTCGTAGGCGCCCCACTTGATCGCGCCCTGCCGTGCCGTGCCTTCGTGGCGCATGCCCGCCTTCTCCATGACGCGGCCCGACGCCGGATTGCGGGCGAAGTGCGAGGCGCCGATCCGGTTCAGGTCGAGGCTCGTAAAACCGTAGCGGATGATCTCGATCGTGGCCTCGGTCGCGTAGCCCCGGTTCCAGAACGGTTTGCCGACCCAGTAACCCAGCTCGCCCCGGTTGCACTGGCGCTCGATCCTGAGGCCGATGGCGCCGGCGAGCCGGCCGGATTCACGCGGGACGATCGCGAACACGGCCAGCGAGCCGCCGTCGAAGGCCCGGGCATGCGTCGCGATCCAGGCCTCGGCGACACCATCCCCGTAAGGATGCGGGATGTTCAGCGTCGTGTCCGCGATCTCCCTGTCGCCCGCGAGCTCCCGGACGACGGCCGCGTCGGCCGCCTCGAACGGGCGCAGGATCAGGCGCGCGGTCGGGAGCGTGGGTTGGGTCAAGGCGGCATTCGGTGCGCGGGCAAGGCGCCACAGTGTAGCAGGTGCCCCCGCACGCGGGATGTAACCTTGACGTTACAACGCGGGATCGCTAGCATGTAACCTCAAGGTGACAAAAGGAGACACGGGATGCCTGATGAAATCGAACGTCGTTCCCTCCGGCGCCGGGTGTTGCTGATGGTCATGGCCTCGGCATTTCTGGTCTGGCAAGTGCCGGCGATGGATTTCTTCGATGGGATTGCGGGGCGTGAAAATGCGGTGTTCCGGATCGCCTCGCTCGCCGGTTTCCTGGTCTGGGCGGCCGGATTGGTGCTGCTGTTCACGTACGGCCGCGTCGCGCGCGGCGTCGACAGACCGGAGATCACGGCGGCGCTGGAAGACGAGCTCGTGCGATCGAACCGCCGGAGGGCTTTCACCGCAGGCTATGCCGTGTCGCTCGCGACGTCCGCAGCCGTATTCGCCGCCAGTCTGTTCTGGCCGATCACCGGGTCGGATGCCGCCCACCTTGTGCTCGTGGCAGCGGTCGTGGCGCCGATGTATGCCTTCGCGGTACTGGAACGCATCAATGCCTGATCATCCGCAACTCGGTAACCGGCTGAAAGAACTCAGAACCGCGGCCGGCCTGACGCAGGCAGAGCTCGCTACGCGGATACACGTCAGCCGCAAGACGATCAACACGATAGAGAACGGCGTGTTCGTTCCCTCCACGATCCTCGCACTGAGATTGTCGGCGGCGCTCGGGGTACCGGTGGAACGAATATTCCGCTTGCCGTAGGGCGCCTGCCCGTCAGGGCGTGACGGACGGGTCGCGCGGTGTCGCCGTGATGCCGACTTCGTGGCGCGGGAAGGCGGACGCGTCGATGGTCTCGAGGTAGCCGTGCCAGGCCGCATAGCCGATCAGCGGGATGACGACGATCAGACCGACGAATGCCGTAACGACGCCCAGCAGCAGGCCGGCGACGATCAGCGTGAGCCAGACGAACATCGCCAGCTTGTTGCGGAGCACGGCGTTCACCGACGTGACGATGGCCGTGATGCTGTCCACGTCGCGGTGCATGATCATCGGCAGCGAGAACGCGCTCGCGGAGAATGTGAAAGCCGCGAAGACCGAGCCGACCAGGCTGCCGAAGGCGAGGTACGGCACCAGCTCGTGCAGGCCCGGTTCGCCCTCGGTCGGGAAGAAGATGCCGACCATGACCGCGGCGCGCGCCCACACCAGGAAGATGATCAGCAGTGCGAGCGCGAAGATCATCTCGTTGCCGAGATGGCGCCGGAACGCGGCGCGCAGACTGCGCATCAAGAGCGGCGGCTGGCCGCGCTCCAGCTGGGCGCTGATCGCGTACAGCCCGATGCAGGTCAGGGGCGCCAGGAATACGAAGCCGCCGAGCATCCCGAACATGAGCCACTGGCTGCCCTGGTACCTGGCGAGCAGGCTGACCGCGGCGATCAGGACGGCCACGATCAGGCCATAGAACAGGCTCTGCCGCGGCGCCCGCAGCAGGTCGCGGGCGCCGAGGGCCAGCCAGCGGAACGGCGCCAGCGGCGCAAGTTGGCGGCACGGCGCGACGAACGGCAGCTCGTCGCGATCGACAACGGAGTGATTGCCCTGCTTCATCCCGGCCTCCCTCAGCGAGAAATGATGCGGCATCCGCGAGGCACAGGCAATCGGGTCCTGTAGTCCGTTACTTCGACTACATCACGGCGCAGACCGCCGGGGATTCGTAGACTGCGGCACGCGGGTCGCCGTTTTGTCCAATCCGTCTGGCAATTATGTCAAATCTGCTCGTCAACCTGCCCCTGCAGCGCAAGGTCGCGGTGACCCTGTTCCTGGTGTTCACGGTGTTCTCGGGCCTGAGC
>JBAUVS010000393.1:0-1846 GCA_049583345.1 Woeseiaceae bacterium | reverse complement strand
GAGCGCATCCAGCGCCACGCGCCTTTCCGGCTGCGCGATTTCAAACGATTCAAGTTCCGAACTCATGTCGATATTGTGCCCGATCTGGCCCCGCCGTTCTTTATTTTGACAAGGGATTACTGCATTCTTCTCCCCCTTTTCAGGGCAAGCGGGCGACCCGATGCGGCTCGAATTCAGCGACTCCGACCTCGCCTTCCGCGACGAACTCCGGGCTTTCTTCCGGTCCGACGTACCGGCAGACATCCTCGATGCGCGGGACCGGGAGATCGAGCTTTCCCGCGAGGACCAGGTCCGCTACCAGAAGTGCCTGCATGCCCGGGGCTGGGCCGGCGTGAACTGGCCGGTGGAGTACGGCGGCACCGGCTGGACGCCCATGCAGAAATACCTGTTCGCGCTGGAGGCCGCGGCGGCGAACGCCCCGGACATCATCCCGTTCGGCATCAGCATGGTCGGGCCGGTCATCTTCAGCTTCGGGACCGAGGCCCAGAAGCAGCGCTTCCTGCCCGGCATCCTCGCGAGCGACGTCTGGTGGTGCCAGGGCTACTCCGAACCGGGCGCCGGCTCCGACCTCGCCTCCCTGGCGACGCGCGCGGATCGGGTCGGCGAGCGCTACGTCGTCAACGGCACGAAGGTCTGGACGACGCTCGCCCAGCACGCCGACTGGATATTCTGCCTCGCCCGCACGAGCACGGACGTCGCGCGCCGTCAGGAGGGCATCAGCTTCCTGCTGATCGACCTCGACACGCCGGGGATCACGGTGTCGCCGATCATCACGCTCGACGGCGTACATGAGGTCAACGAGGTGCGCTTCGAGGACGTCGAGGTACCCGCCGCGAACCTCGTGGGCGAGGAAGGCAAGGGCTGGACCTGCGGCAAGGTCCTGCTCCAGCACGAACGCACCACCCTGACGGGCACGGCGCGGTCCGCGTACCGCCTGCGGCGCCTGCGCTGCCAGGCCGGCCGTTCGGTGCGCGGCGCAGCGCCGCTGGCCGAAGACCGCAATTTCATGCGCGCCCTGGCCGCCACCGAGATCGAGCTGAAGGCGCTCGAGATCACCGAACTGCGCACGCTGGCGGCAGTCGCGGCTGGAGAAGCACCGGGCCCGGAGTCCTCGTTCCTCAAGATCCGGGGCACCGAGATCCAGCAGGCCATCGACGCACTGAGCATGGACGCCGCCGGCTACTACGCGCTGCCGTACGTGCCGGAGCAGTATGCGACCGGATTCCCCGACGAACGCCGCGTCGGCGACGGCGTCGAGACCCGCTCCGCACTGCGCTATTTCAACGGCCGCAAGTCCACCATCTACGGCGGTTCCAACGAGATCCAGCGCAACATCATCGCCAAGCGCGTACTGGGGCTCTAGTGAAATGATGCGAATTCACCGGACACGACACTAGCATGGACTTCACGTTCGACGATACGCAACAGATGCTGTCCGACAGCGTCGATCGGTTCATTGCCGGGGACTACGATTTCGAGACCCGCCAGCGCATCGCCGCCAGCGACCCCGGTTACAGCCTGGATGTCTGGCGCAAGTTCGCGGAACTCGGCTGGCTCGCGCTGCCCTTCCCGGAGCGCGACGGCGGTTTCGATGGCGGCCCGCTGGAGACGATGATCCTGATGCAGGCCTTCGGTCGCGGTCTCGTCGTCGAGCCTTACCTCGCCAACGTCGTCCTCGCCGGCGGGATCCTGCGGCGGCTGGCGAATCACGGTCAGCGAGAGGCCTGGCTCGTCCCGCTGATCGGCGGCGAGCTGCAGACTGCGCTGGCGTTCGTCGAGCCGCAGGCACGCTATGAACTTGCCGACGTCGTCACGGGGGCGCGCCCCGACGGCACTGGCTGGCGCC
>JBAUVS010000392.1:0-5499 GCA_049583345.1 Woeseiaceae bacterium | reverse complement strand
GGCGCCAGCCGCTCACGGGCGGCCGCCCGTGAGGCGGCCGATCCGCGCGCCCATGCGCACCGCCGCACCGGCGGTGAGACCCTCGATCCAGTCGCAGGCGCCGTCCGGCAGCAGGACGATGACCGTGGAGCCCATGTTGAACCAGCCGAGGAGAGCGCCCTTGCGTACCGCCGCCGGCGCGGCCCCGAGTGCGAGCGATTCGACGGTGCCGCTTCTCCGCGGCCGGATCTCACCGGTCCACGGCGTACTGATGCTGCCGACATTCATCGCACCGACGAACACCACGACGACGCGGCCGATCGCCGTCGAAAAGTGCAGGAGCAAGCGTTCGTTGCGGCAGAACAGGCCCGGCAGGCGGGCCACGGTCGGGCCGTTGACGCTGAACAGGTCGCCGGGCACGTAGTGGGCCTTGACCAGCTCGCCGTCGACGGGTGCGTGCACGCGATGGTAGTTGTGAGGCGCGAGATACAGCGTGGCAAACGTCCCGTCGGCGAACAGCCGTGCGTCGTCGATGTCCGCCGCGAGCAGTTCGGTCAGCGAGTAGTCGATGCCCTTGGCCTGCAGTATGGCGTTGCCGCGCAGCCGCCCGGCGCTGCTGACGGTGCCGTCCACCGGCGAGACGAACGCATCCGGCTCCGGGGCGATCGGTCGCGCGCCGTCGGTGAGCTCGCGCACGAAGAAGTCGTTGAACGTGGCAAAGCCGTCGGGCACCTCGAGCATGACGTCGTCGAGGTCGACGTCGTAGAGACGCACGAAGCGGCGGATGAGGAAGTTCTTGAAGGCGCGTGCCCGGATCCGGGTGCAGCGGTACACCAGCGCAGTGAGCCAGTAGCGCGGCAACGCATACTGCAGCAGGACAAACAGGCGCTCGAGCATCTCGGTTCAGTCTTTGCCGGGCACGTTCACTGTCAGCACGAGGCTGTCGCCGGCCATGAAATGCAGCGTGACGCCCGCGCCGGATCCGCTCGGCCGCATCAGCATCAGGTGCCTGGCGCCCGGTTCGAAGGTCACGCTGCCGTGCGCCGGCACGGTCACCGAGTCGAGCGGCCGCATCTTCGCGATGCCGTTCTCGACGACCGACTCGTGCATCTGGACTTCGTCGTACTGCGGGCTGGTCACCTTCGTGATCGTGATCGGATCTTCCGTATTGTTGGTCAGTGTCAGGTAGCCGGCGCCCATCTGCGTGCCCGGCAGCGGCGGCCGCAGCTCGATGTCGCTGGCGACGAGCGGCGCCTGCCGCGCCGAGCAGGCCGCAAGCGCGAAGACCGCAAGCGTCGCGAATCCGGCCCGCATCAGCCGCGTGCCATGATGATCGGCAGGTCGTGGACAAGGTCGTCCGCCTTGTGCGGCGCGCTGAACAGGGCGCGCAGCTTCGCGTGCGGATCGACGACGAGCACGACGCTCGAATGGTCGACCGAGTACATGCCGCCTTCCTCGCGCCCTTTCGCGAAGAATATCCCCAAACCTTTCGCGAACTTGCGGATCTCCTCGAGGTCGCCGGTGATGCCGAGATTGCCGGCGCCGAAATAGGCGACGTACTTCGCGACGACGTCCGGCGTGTCGCGTTCGGGGTCGACGCTGACGAACACGATGCGCGGTGCGTCCGCGCCGGCCGCGGCGAGCTGCTGGCGCGCCTTGGCGAGTTCGGCCAGCGTCAGCGGACAGATGTCGGGGCAGTTCGTGTAGCCGAAATACAGCAGGTCCCATTGGCCGTCGAAGACGCTGCGGTCGATCGCGTTGCCGTCCTGGTCGAGCAGCGAGAATTCGGGGAGCTCGCCCGGCTCGGGGAACACGGTCGCCGACCGCGTCGCCGGCGGCGGGCTCGCGAGTTCCAGCGAGAACCACAGGCCCGTGGCGATTGCGACGACGGCGACACCGGCGATGAACAGGTTTCTTGCGGTCATGGGAACCCGGGTGGAATATGCGGGGGGTGAGACATTATATATGTCGGTGTGTTCAGGCAAACCGATGACGGTAGAGCAGCTGATCCGCCGTATCGCCGCGCGTTTCGAGCAGGCCGGTCTCGCCTACGGCCACGGCACGGACAATGCCGTCGACGAGGCCGCCTGGCTCGTATTCGATCGCCTCGGCCTCCGCCACGAGGATGCGGCGGCGCAATACGCGCAGCCCGTCGATGCGCAGGCGCTCGAGGCCATCGAGGCGCTGGCCGAGCGGCGCGTGGGCGAGCGCGTGCCGCTCGCCTATCTCCTCAACGAGGCCTGGTTCGCGGGCCTGCCCTTCTACGTCGACGAACGCGTGCTGGTGCCGCGCTCGCCGATCGCGGAGCTGATTCTCCGCCGCTTCGAGCCCTGGATCGACGCGGACCGCGTGACGGCCGTCGCCGATCTAGGCACCGGCAGCGGCTGCATCGCGATCGCCATCGCGAAGGCGTTCCCGCGGGCCACCGTCGACGCGGTGGACCTGTCGGCGGCGGCACTCGAAGTTGCGACGATCAACGTGGCCCGGCACGGCGTCGCCGACCGGGTGCGGCTCGTCCGTTCCGACTTCTTCGAAGACCTCACCGGGCGCCGGTACTCCCTGATCGTGAGCAATCCGCCGTACGTCGACGAGCCGGCGATGGACGCGCTGCCCGAGGAGTTCCGGCACGAGCCGGCGGGCGGCCTGGCGGCGGGACGGGACGGTCTGGATTCGGTGCGTACGATCCTGCATGATGCGTCGCGTTTTCTCGACAACGATGGAATACTCGTTTGCGAAGTCGGCGACAGCCGGGCGGCACTGGAACGGGCGTATCCCGGACTGGCATTCACCTGGCTTGAATTCGAGCACGGCGGGTCGGGCGTGTTCCTGCTGAGCAAACAGGATCTCGAGCATGTCAGGTAACAGTTTCGGACGATCGTTCGTCGTCACCACGTTCGGGGAGAGCCACGGACCGGCGATCGGCTGCGTGGTCGACGGCTGTCCGCCGGGCATGGCACTCGCCGAGAGCGACATCCAGCGCGATCTCGACCGGCGCCGTCCGGGGCGCTCGAAGCACACGACGCAGCGCAACGAACCCGACCAGGTGCGCATCCTGTCGGGCGTGTTCGAGGGCGTCACCACGGGCACACCGATCGGACTGCTGATCGAGAACCTCGACCAGCGGTCGAAGGACTACGGCGATATCAAGGACAAGTTCCGGCCGGGCCATGCGGATTACACCTATCAACAGAAATACGGCATCCGCGACTACCGCGGAGGCGGCCGGTCCTCCGCGCGGGAGACGGCGATGCGCGTCGCCGCCGGCGCAATCGCCCGCAAGTATCTGCGCGAGCGCCTCGGCATCGAGATCACCGGATACGTCTCGCAGCTCGGTCCGATCCGGCTCGCGGCGAAGGACCTGTCGATCGTCGATCAGAATCCGTTCTTCTGCGCGGACCCGGGCCGGCTCGACGAGCTCGAGACCTTCATGGACACGCTGCGGGAGGAGGGCGACTCGATCGGCGCCAAGATCAGCGTGCTGGCCACGAATCTCCCGCCCGGTCTCGGCGAGCCGGTGTTCGACAAGCTGGAGGGGGACATCGGGCACGCGCTGATGAGCATCAATGCGGTCAAGGGCGTCGAGCTGGGCGCCGGTTTCGCGGCCGTCGCACAGCGCGGCAGCCAGCACCGCGACGAGATCGGACCCGACGGCTTCAACAAGAACGACGCCGGCGGCACGCTCGGCGGCATCTCGTCCGGACAGGACCTGCTCGCGAGCATCGCGCTCAAGCCGACCTCGAGCATCTCCGTGCCGGGCAAGACGATCGACAAGTCCGGCAAACAGACCGAGATCGTCACCACGGGCCGGCACGATCCCTGTGTCGGCCTGCGGGCGACGCCGATCGCCGAGGCGATGATCGCGCTCGTCCTGATGGATCATTATCTGCGCAATCGCGCACAGAACGCGGACGTCGAATCCACGACACCGGTCCTGTAGGAGCGCTGCTTGCCAGCGCGACCTCGAAACTGAAACAATCGCACAATGAGCAGGACTTTCGACATCGCCGTCGCGGGCGCCACCGGGGTCGTCGGGGAATCGATGCTCGAGGTGCTTGCCGGGCGTGAATTCCCGGTCGGCAACGTGCATGCGCTCGCGAGCGAGCGCTCCGCCGGCAACAAGGTCGCTTTCGGCGACGACGAACTGGTCGTCGAGGACCTCGCCGACTTCGATTTCTCGACCGTCGCGATCGGCCTGTTCTCGGCCGGCGGTTCGGTCTCGGCGGAATTCGCGCCGAAAGCGGCGGCCGCCGGCTGCGTCGTCATCGACAACACCTCGCACTTCCGTTACGACGACGACATACCGCTGGTGGTGCCCGAAGTGAATCCCGAGGCGATAGCCGACTACGTCAACCGCGGCATCATCGCCAACCCGAATTGCTCGACGATCCAGATGGTCGTCGCACTGAAGCCGATCTACGACGCCGCCGGCATCGAGCGCATCAACGTCGCGACCTATCAGTCGGTCTCGGGCGCCGGCAGGCGCGCCATCGACGAACTCGCCCGGCAGACGGCCGAGTTGCTGAACGGCAAGCCGCTCGAGCTCGAGGGCAAGGTGCGGCAGATCGCCTTCAACGCGGTGCCGCACATCGACGTATTCCAGGACAATCGCTACACCCGGGAAGAAATGAAGATGGTCTGGGAGACGCGCAAGATCTTCGCCGACGAGAGCATCCTCGTGAATGCGACCGCCGTCCGTATCCCGGTATTTTTCGGGCATTCCGAGGCCGTGCACATCGAAACGAGAGACAAGATCTCGGCCGGGGAAGTGTGCGAGCTGCTGCGCGACGCGCCGGGCGTGACGCTGCTCGACGGCGTCCAAACCGGCGAGTATCCGACCGCCGTGAGCAACGCTGCCGGAACGGACCCGGTGTACGTCGGGCGCGTGCGTGAGGACATATCGCATCCGCGCGGCATCAATCTGTGGGTCGTATCGGATAACATACGTAAGGGCGCTGCTCTAAATAGCGTCCAAATTGCTGAAATATTGGCGAAAAACCATTTATAAGCTATAGTTCGGGGCCATATGTAAAACGGCCTGCCTGCGACGACCATGCCCCTCACCGGCGTCATCCCAGGGGCAATACGGGAGCTGGAGATAAACACTATGTCGCGACGACTCTCTCGAATCTCGCTTGTACTCTTGATGTTGCTGTCGAGCGAGGTCTGGGCCCTGGGCCTGGGAGACATTCGTCTTGAATCCGCGCTCAACGAGCCGCTGCGCGCCCGGATCGAATTGTTGTCGGCCTCGACCGAGGAGCTGAACAATCTCAAGATCGGGCTTGCGTCGGCGCAGACGTTCGAACGCTACGGCCTCGATCGTCCCTATTATCTGCAGAATCTCCAGTTCCAGATCGTCCACAGCGGCAACGCCGAAGGCAACGTCGTCCTCGTGACGTCCACGACGCCGATGTCGGAGCCGTTCCTGACGTTCCTCGTCGAAGCGACCTGGTCGCGCGGCCGCCTGTTGCGCGAATACACGGTGTTGCTCGATCCGCCGACCTATGCGCCCCCGGCCGAGGC
>JBAUVS010000391.1:0-5252 GCA_049583345.1 Woeseiaceae bacterium | reverse complement strand
ACCAGGCCGACCCGGTGTTCGGTTCGGAACGTGAGCACTCGTTCGCGAACCTGCTCCACAACATCCGGGATTACTCGCAGTCGTAAAGGGGCGGCGCTTGCCGCCGCGACGGTCGCGCTGCAAGCAGCGCTCCTACAGGCTTTTCCCGAGGCACCCTGACAGGAGCGGCATTCGCCGCCACGACGGGCATGCCGCGCTTTCAGAAATACCAGGCGAATTGCGCGAAGATGCCGGGACCGGACGACAGGTAGCTACCCGGTACGCCGCTTTCGATGCCGCCGAACTCGCTGCCGTTCGGGCCCAGCGGCAGGTTCAGGCTGCCCAGCAGCGTCATGTTGTCCGCCAGGCTCACCTGGGTGACGAGCTGGAACAAGGCGCTCGGCTCGGAGACACTGAACAGCAGCGTCGGCGTTACCGTGAACAGCGGCGTCACCTCCACGAGCAGGCTGCCCGCCAGATAGTGCCTGCCCAGCGTGTAAGACTCGCCCCGCACCAGGCGCTGCGAAAGTTCGGTGTTCGCCGCCACGCTCGGCAGGCCGTAGTCTCCGCCGTGTTGCCCGAAGCCGTCGAAGTAGTATTCGACGCTGCCGCTGATGTTGCGCCCGCCCCAGGTCCACGAATAGCTGGCGTTCGCGACGGCCTCGACGTAGGTATCGCCGCCGACCGCCGTCAGCACCAGGTCGCCGCGCAGAACCGCACCGCCGGCGCTCGTGACTCCACCGAGGCCGACGACGGTATTGCCGTAGCTGTCGGCGACAAGCAGATCGAACTCCCTGTCGCCGACGAAACCGTGGTACTTGACGGCGGCGGTCCGCTCGTCGGCCCGGACGTCGCCGCTCACCGGATCGCGACGGAACACGATGGCGGCCTGCACATCGTCACCGCTGCCGCGCAAATACTGCAGGTACAGCATGTCGTCGCCGGTCTTGAATTCCGTGTCGATCGTGGCCGGGTCGAACGGGTTCACGAGGTCCATGGGCGCATAGAACAGGCCGTTACCCCAGGACAAGGCCTGGCGGCCGGCACGGATCACCAGGCGGTCGGTCGTGTAGGCCGCCCACAGCCGATCCAACCGCTGCACCACGGCGGTGTCGCCGGCCTCGTGGATCACGTGCGTGAGGTCGAACAGGCGGCGCTCGTCATCGGGATACGGCGCGTAGCCGGGGAACAGCGACAGGGCCGGTACGCCCGCCGCCGCGCCGACGCTGTCGCCGTGGAGCGCGAACAGCTGGTAATCGGCGGCGAACGACCACGGCCCCTGTTTCGCCGACGCGCTCAGCCTGAACTCGCCGCCGAGATCCAGCGCGTTTGCCCCGTACGGCTCCCGCAGCAGGCTGTCGTCGGGAAAACTCTGATCGGTCAGCCGGAACTTCGTGTGTCCGCCCAGACCGACCATTTCGACCGGGCCGCCGTCGGCGAGCGCCACGCCGCCGGCCAGGACCAACAGCAGCGCTGCCTCAGGCCGCATCCTGGCGGACGTCGTCGACGATGTGGCCGTCGAGCATTCGTATGAGACGCCTGGCATAACTCATGACGCGCTTGTCGTGCGTCGCGATCACGAAGGTCGTGCCGTGACGTTCGTTCAGCTCGCGGAACAGCTCCATGAGGCCGTCCGCGGTCACGGAATCGAGATTGGCCGTCGGTTCATCGGCGAGCACGAGGGCGGGCTGCGACACGATGGCGCGGGCGACCGCGACGCGTTGCTGCTGGCCGCCGGACATATCGGGCGGACGCCGGTCCTCGAGGCCCTCGAGGCCGACTTCCTCGAGGATCGCGAGCGCCTTCCCGGCGCGCTCCGCGGCGGCGACGCCCTGCACCTGCATGACGAACTCGACGTTCTCGCGTGCGGTCAGCACCGGGATCAGGTTGTAGGCCTGGAACACGAAACCGATCTCGTTCAGGCGCAGCTTCGCCAGCACGCCCTTCGAGAGGTTGTCGATGCGCCGGCCGGCGACCCAGACCTCGCCGCTGTCGGGCTTGTCGAGCCCGCCGATCGCGTTCAGCAGCGTCGTCTTGCCGCCGCCGGATGGCGCGGAAAGACAGGCGAAGCCGCCCTCTTCGATCTCGAGGTCGACGTGGTCGAGGGCCTTGATGTCGACCTCGCCCTGACGATAGGTTTTGCATAAATCGATACAGCGTACAGCAGTCATGATCAGACCTTCGTGAGCGCTTCAACGGGTTCGTAGTGGGCGGCGCGCCAGGCCGGCGACAGGCTCGCGAGGAAGCCGAGCACGAGCACGACGACATTGGCCAGCACGACGTCGGACGTCAGCAGTTCCGGATACAGCACGCTCGACATGCCCCACATCTCCATGCCCTGGCCGACGATGGACACGTCGACGCCGTCCTTCATGGGTTGTACGGTGGCCCAGGCGAGCACGCTGCCGAGCGCGAGCCCCATGGCCAGCAACAACGTGGACTCGACGACGACCTGACCGAGGATCAGCAGCGGCCTGACGCCGAGCGCGAGCATCAGGCCGATCTCGCGCACGCGCTCGAAGACCGCCATGACCAGGGTATTGACGAGCCCGAACGACAGTGCGAGGAATACGACGACGATCCAGACGACGACGAAGCCGTCCATGACCTTGAGCATCGAGGCCAGGTATGCGTCGAGATCCGACCAGCGCGTCACCTCGAGGTCGTCGCCGACCAGTGCCTTTGCCTTCCGGAAAGTCGGCTCCACGTTCCGGTAGTCGTCGCCGAGCACGAAGATCTCGGTCACGTGATCGCCGATCTTCAGCATCTTCTGGATCGTCGTCTTGCCGGCGAAGACGAAATTCTCCTCGTTCGACTTGACGCTGGATTCGAACAGGCCGACGACGCGGAAGCCGCGGTCGGCAATGTCGTTGTCCGGATCCTGGCTCATCAGGACGATGCGCTTGCCGAGGCCGGTATCCAGCGTCTTCGCCAGCTTCCTGCCGATGACGATTCCGGAGTCGTCCGGCGAATCGAGGAAACGACCTTCGACTTTGTCATATTTGACGAAGGTCAGCCCGCGCTCGCGCTCTGGATCGACGCCGAGCAGGGTCACGCCCCGCGATTCGTACTCGCTCGTGACGACGGCCGGCACCCGCACCCGGCTCGCCCAGGCCCTGAAACCGGCGCCGTCGAAACGCTTCGCGATCTCCGTATCCGTCAACGGGATCATGTTGGCGACGCTCGGATCGTCACGGAAATTGGCCTGGTGGATCTGCACGTGCCCGGGCAGGACGTCGATGCCGTCCCTGACCATCTGGCTGACCATGCCCCGCATCAACGCCGTCATGAAGATCATCGCCCACACACCGACCGTGACCGCGACGAGCATGATCAGCGTGCGGCGGTGGTTGCGCCAGAGGTTGCGCCACGCCAGCCGGATCAGTAGCGCCACCGCGTTCATCAGACGGCCCTCATCGCTTCCACCGGCCGCAGCCGGTTCAGCCGCAATGCCGGGTACAACGCCGCCAGCAGCGTGAAGGCGAATACGATCGCCGGGCCGATCAGCAGGCTCGGCGCCGTCACGTGCGGATAGATCCGCGCGGGCAGGTTGAACCTGTCCGCCAGCTCGTCCATCCCGGGGTAGGAGAAACCGTGCACACCGACCCACCAGGTCAGCAACCCGCCGAGCAATGCGCCGAGTACGAAACCGATCAGCCCCATGAGCGCCGACTCGAGCAGCACGAGCCGGCTGAGGCGGCCCGGCGTCAGCCCGAGCGCCATGACGATCCCGAACTCGTGGGTGCGCTCCAGTACCGACATGAGTTGTGTGTTGAGTACGCTGAACGCGACCAGGATCACGAGCACGCCGTACATGAAGAACGAGCTGCTCATGTCGGCCTGGATTGCCTGTTTCAGGCCGGGCACCAGCGCGTCCCAGTCGTGCACCACCAGCGACTGACCGGACGGTAGCAGTTTTTCGACCCGCCGTTGCACCGCCGGCGCGTCGTCGAGCGTCGGCGCGTCGATGACGATCTCGTGGCCTGCGCCGCGCATGTCGAAGACGCTCTGGAACAGGCCGAGCGGTATCTCGGCGATGCTGCGATCGTACTCGCTCAATCCGCTTTCGAAGATACCGACGATCGTGACCACGGTCGCGGCAATCGAGCCGTCCAGGCCGCTGCCGAGCAGCGTCACGTCGTCGCCCAGGCCTGCATGGAGGTTGCGGGCGAGCGCTGCGCCGACAACGATCTCCGCGGCATTGTCGGAGCCGAGGAAACGTCCCTTGCCGGTCAGACCCGGGATCGTCGACACTTCACCCTCGTAACGCGGCTGGACACCGAAGATCGCGATGCCGTAGCTGCGCTCCTCGCTCGACGCCAGCGCGAACGACGTCGCCCGCGCCGCGACGGACACGCCCGAGCCCAGCTCGCCGCGCAAGGTCTGCGCGAGCGCTGCGATGTCCGCAACCGTCTGGCGCATCTTCTTGTCGTCCAGATAACCGGGCGCCTGGATCTGCATGTGGCCGACGAAGGACTTCAGCGTGCTGTCGATCATCAACCCGTACATGCCGAATTGCAGGGAGATCATGAACACGAGCAAGGTATTCGAGAACATCATCGCGCCCGCGGTGAGCCAGGTGCGCCGCGGGTGGCGCCACAGATTCCGCCAGGCGAGGCGCAGTACGAGGCCCATCCGGACTAGTCCCGTGGATTGCGCAGACTGGACAACGTGAACAGGCTGTCGTCGAGAGCGACGTCGTAGTCGACCGAGGAGACGCGGATCTCGGTCCATTGGTCGGGTTCGTCGACCCGGGTCATGCGCTGGCGTTTCGGTACGGTACGTCCGCCCATCTCGCTGATCTCGAAGGACTCGAGCGTCTTGACGAGCTTGCCGTCCTGGTCGTAGAAGTCGTGTTTCAGTACGACGTAGTCGTCGCGGATCTTCAGGACCTCCTTGCCCCACACGACAGCGGCCGTCTCGTGCGGGACCGACTGTATCTCGTAGACCTTGTGGCCATCGGTCTCTTCGACGCCGAGGATCGTATGATCGTACTGATCGACGATGTCGTCCATCCTGGCGACATCCTTGTTGGAGAAATCCGAGCCCATCCAGCTCTGACCCATCATCGACGACGGGATCTTGATGACCCGGTTCACTTTCGGCGAGTAGGTCCACATGTTGTCGTCGTCGGTGAGCGTGCCGTTGCCGCGGTCCTTGGCGGGCTCCAGGACGCGCACGAGCGATCGCTTGCTGCCCTTGGTGCGGATGTGCATGGTCATCGAGCGCTCCCAGTCGGGGCGGTGGATCACCATGGTCATGACACTATCGGA
>JBAUVS010000390.1:0-15244 GCA_049583345.1 Woeseiaceae bacterium | reverse complement strand
TCCCCCCGCGAAGCGCTGGAAGCCCTGTATCGGCTGAAGACACTCGATCGCAGCTGACGGTCACAACGGGTCGTGGCGGACGCCCGCCTGCGCCGCGTCATTGCGACGACATCGACCCGGACAGCCTCTTCCCCCGCGAAGCGCTGGAAGCCCTGTATCGGCTGAAGACACTCGATCGCAGCTGTCCGTCACAACGGGTCGTGGCGGACGCCCGCCTGCACCGCGTCATTGCGAGGAGCGCAGCGACGAAGCAATCCACACCGGATTGCTACGCTTCGCTCGCAATGAGCATGGCGGTCGGTCGGAGCGGCTTCAGCCGCGATCAGGACTTGCGTTCGGTCCGCAGGCGGATGCCGGCCTCTTTGAGCTGCTCGGCCGAGACCTCGCCCGGGGCGTTGGTCAGCGGGCAGTGCGCGGTCTGGGTCTTGGGAAAGGCGATGACGTCGCGGATGCTCTCGGCGCCGGCCATCAGCATCACGATGCGATCGAGGCCGAAGGCGAGGCCGCCGTGCGGCGGACAGCCGTACTCCAGTGCGCGCAGCAGGAACCCGAATTTCTCGTCCGCTTCTTCCTTGCCGATATCGAGCAGCCGGAACACCGCCGACTGCATCGTCTCGTCGTGGATACGGATCGAGCCGCCGCCGATCTCCGAACCGTTCAACACCATGTCGTAAGCGCGGGACAGTGCGTGACCGGGATCCGCGAGCAGCGCCTCGGGATCGTCAACCGCGGGCGACGTGAACGGGTGATGCAGCGCCATCCAGCGTCCGGTCTGCGGGTCCTTCTCGAACATCGGGAAGTCCACGACCCAGAGCGGCGCCCAGCCGGTGCGGACGAGACCCTGGTCCTGGCCGAGCAGCAGGCGCAGGGCGCCGAGCGCATCGTTGACGATCCTTGCCTTGTCCGCGCCGAAGAAGACCAGGTCTCCGGTCTGCGCCCCCGTGCGCTCGATGAGCCGTTCGATGACGTCGTCCGGCAGGAATTTCAGGATCGGCGACTGCAGTCCGTCGCGGCCGGCGGACGCGTCGTTCACCTTGACGTAGGCCAGGCCCTTGGCGCCGTAACGCTTCACGTAGTCGGTGTAGTCGTCGATCGCCTTGCGCGTGAGGGTATTGCCCCCGGGCAGCCGCAGCGCCGCCACCCGCCCCTCGGGATCGGCCGCGGGACCGGCGAAGACCTTGAACTCGACGGCCTGCATCAGGTCGCCGACCTCGACGAGTTCGAGATCGATGCGCAGGTCGGGCTTGTCCGAGCCGAAGCGTCGCATCGCCTCGGCATAGCTCATGCGCGGGAACGGCGACGGCAGTTCGACCTCCAGTACCTGCTTGAACACGTGCCGGATGAGGCGTTCCATCGCATCGGTCACGTCCGCTTCGGTCACGAAGCTCATCTCGACGTCGAGCTGGGTGAATTCCGGTTGCCGGTCGGCGCGCAAGTCCTCGTCCCGGAAGCATTTGACGATCTGGTAGTAGCGGTCGAGCCCGGACATCATCAGCAGCTGCTTGAACAGCTGCGGCGACTGCGGCAGCGCGAAGAACTTGCCGGGATGCGTGCGGCTCGGGACGATGTAGTCGCGGGCGCCTTCCGGGGTCGCCCGGGTGAGCATCGGCGTCTCGACGTCGATGAAACCCTCTGCGTCGAGGAAGCGCCGCATCGCCATCGTGACCCGGTGGCGCAGGCGCAGGTTGCCGAGCATCTCTTCCCGGCGCAGATCGAGGTAGCGGTATTTCAGGCGCAGTTCCTCGTTCGCATCCTCGTCGTGATGGAACGGCGGCGTCGCCGACCGGTTCAACACGGTCAGTTCGGCGGCCAGCACCTCGACCTTGCCGGTCTTCATGTGCGGGTTGATCGTGCCTTCGGGCCGCTGCCGGACGAGACCGCGGACGGCGAGCACGTATTCGCTGCGGATGCGCTCGGCCTCGGCGAAAATCCCGGGCCGGTCCGGATCGAAGACGATCTGCAGGAGTCCCTCGCGATCGCGCAGATCGACGAAGATGACGCCGCCGTGGTCCCGGCGCCTGTGCACCCAGCCGCAGACCGAGACTTCCTGCCCGATCAGCGATTCATCGACCTGTCCGCAATAATGGCTGCGCATCGCCCTGTCCCGCCCGGGCCCTCGAAAAAGAGGCGGAATGTTACGGCCCGGGGGGGGCTTTTACAACTGCCGCCAGGGTCATTGCCGTCGCCGACGTCATTGCGAGCGAAGCGAAGCAATCCAGGCTGGATTGCTTCGTCGCTGCGCTCCTCGCAATGACGCTGCAATGAAACCGCCCTGCCGCGTGTGTCACGCGGGATCCACCGGGGGCATTTTCAGCGGCAGCTCGGCGGTCTGCTGCTTGGTCCAGCGCGGCACGACGACGCCGAGGGACATGATCAGCTTGACCGCCTCGTCGACTTCCATGTCGAGCTCGATCACGTCCTTCTTCGGGACGATGATGATGAAACCGGACGTCGGGTTCGGCGTCGTCGGCACGAAACAGCACATCACGTCCTCGCCCGTGCGGGCCTGGATCTCGCCGATGTCCGTGGCGGTCTGGAAGGTCAGCGTGTAGATACCCTTGCGGGGGTATTCGACGAGCAGGACTTTCTTGAACGCATTGCCCGAATCCGAGAGCACGATCTCGGCGAAGTTCTTGGCGGCCGAGTAGATCGTGCGGGCGATCGGGATGCGTTCCATCAACCGTTCCCCGTAATGCACGAAACTGCGCCCGACGATGTTGGCGGTGAAGATCCCGGTGACGATCAGCAGCACGAAGGTCAGCAGCACGCCGAGTCCCGGGATCTCGAAGCCGAGCAGCGTCTCCGGCCGGTACGGCTGCGGGATCAGCAGCAGGGTCTTGTCCATCAGGCCGACGAGGAAGCGGATGATGACGAACGTGACGCCGACGGGCAGCAGCACGAGCAGGCCGGCGATGAGGTAACGACGCAGACGTTTCATCGCGGCATCAACCCGTATCGGACTTCGATTTTGGCGGGGTCTTCGGGGAATCGCCACCCTTCGCGCCACCCTTCGCGCCGCCCTTCGCGCCGCCCTTCGCGTCGCCCTTCTTGCCGGCCTTGTCGCCGTCCGCCGCCGCGGGCTTGTCGGCCTTGGCCGGCGCCTCCTTGTCGGACTTGCCGGACGGCTCCTTTTCGCCGGCGATATTGCGCTGATTGTCCTTCTTGAAGTCGGTCTCGTACCAGCCCTTGCCCTTCAGCCGGAAGCTCGGCGCGGAGAGCAGCCGCTGCAGCGCGGGCTTGCCGCATTCGGGGCAATCCACGAGCGGCGGATCGCTGATCTTCTGCAGCGCATCCAGCCGGTGATCGCACACACTGCAGGCATACTCGTAGATCGGCATGCATCAAACTCCACGGAGACGGCGCATTATAGGGAATTACGCCGCGTTGCTGAATTCAAGGTGGTCTTTGGCGACGCCGACCTCGATGACGTCGCCCGGCCGGAACTTGCCCTGCAGGATCTCCTGTGCCAGCGGGTTCTCCACCTGCTGCTGGATCGCCCGCTTGAGCGGCCTTGCGCCGTATACGGGATCGAACCCGGCTTCGGCCAGCTTGTCGCGCGCATCGTCCGAGAGATGGATGCGCATGTCGCGCTCTGCCAGGCGATCATGCAGATAGCCGAGCTGGATATCGACGATCTTGCGGATGTGCTCGCGGCTGAGCGGATGGAACACGACGACGTCGTCCACGCGATTGATGAACTCGGGACGGAAATGGGTGCCCACCACTTCCATGACGGCCGCCTTCATGTCCTCGTAGCGCTCCTCGCCGGCCATCTCCTGGATCATCTGCGAGCCGAGGTTCGACGTCATGACGATGACGCAATTGCGGAAATCGACGGTCCGGCCCTGCCCGTCCGTCAGGCGGCCGTCGTCCAGCACCTGTAACAGCACGTTGAAAACGTCCGGGTGCGCCTTCTCGACCTCGTCGAGCAGCACGACCGAATAGGGCCTGCGGCGGACGGCCTCGGTCAGGTAGCCGCCCTCCTCGTAGCCCACGTAGCCCGGCGGCGCGCCGATGAGCCTCGCCACCGAGTGTTTCTCCATGAACTCCGACATGTCGAGGCGCACCATCGCGTCGTCGGTGTCGAACAGGAAGTTCGCCAGTGCCTTGGTCAGTTCGGTCTTGCCGACGCCCGTGGGACCGAGGAACAGGAACGAACCGATCGGCCGGCGCGGATCCGACAGCCCGGCGCGCGAACGGCGTATGGCGTTCGCGACGGCGCTGACGGCCTCGTCCTGGCCGACGACCCGCTGCTGGACGGTCGACTCCATGTGCAGGAGTTTTTCCTTCTCGCCCTCGAGCATCTTCGAGACCGGGATGCCTGTCCACTTCGAGACGATCTCGGCCACCTCTTCTTCGGTGACGTTGTTCCTGAGCAGCGTCGTCTCGCGGTTCTCGGCCCTGGTGGCCTCGGCGAGCTGCTTCTCCAGCTCCGGAATCCGGCCGTACTGCAGCTCGGACATGCGCGCGAGATCGTTCGCGCGATGTGCCGTCTCGAGTTCGAGGCGCGCACGTTCGAGTTCCTCCTTGATGTGCGTCGTGCCCTGCATCGCGGCCTTCTCTGCCTTCCAGACCTCTTCCAGGTCGGCGAACTCCTTCTCGAGCTCGCCGAGCTGGGCTTGCAGGTCCTCCAGGCGCTTGCGCGAGGCCTCGTCCGATTCCTTCTTGAGCGCCTCGCGTTCGATCTTCAACTGGATGATGCGGCGCTCCAGCCGGTCCATCTCCTCGGGCTTCGAGTCGATCTCGATGCGGATGCGGGACGCGGCCTCGTCGATCAGGTCGATGGCCTTGTCCGGTAGCTGCCGGTCGGAGATATACCGGTGCGACAGGGTCGCCGCCGCGACGATCGCGGGGTCGGTGATCTCGACGCCGTGATGAACCTCGTAGCGCTCCTTCAGGCCGCGCAGGATGGCGATCGTGTCCTCGACGCTCGGCTCGTTGATCAACACTTTCTGGAAGCGGCGCTCGAGCGCCGCGTCCTTCTCTATGTACTTGCGGTACTCGTCGAGCGTCGTCGCGCCGACGCAGTGCAGCTCGCCGCGCGCCAGCGCCGGCTTCAGCATGTTGCCGGCGTCCATCGCACCCTCGGCCTTGCCCGCGCCGACCATCGTGTGCAGCTCGTCGATGAACAGGATGATCTGCCCTTCCTGTTTGGCCAGATCGTTGAGTACGGCTTTCAGGCGTTCTTCGAACTCGCCGCGGAATTTCGCGCCGGCGATCAGCGCGCCCATGTCGAGAGACAGGATGCGCTTGCCGCGCAGTCCCTCGGGCACTTCGTTGTTGACGATGCGCTGTGCGAGCCCTTCGACGATCGCCGTCTTGCCGACGCCCGGATCGCCGATCAGCACCGGGTTGTTCTTGGTCCGCCGCTGCAGGATCTGGATCGTGCGCCGGATCTCGTCGTCGCGGCCGATGATCGGATCGAGCTTGCCCTGTTCCGCGCGCTCGGTGAGGTCGATTGTGTATTTCTCGAGTGCCTGGCGGGTGTCCTCTGCGTTCGGATCGCTCACCTGAGCCCCGCCGCGAAGATCGTCGATCGCCTTCTCGATCGCGCCGCGGACCGCGCCGGCCTGCTCCATGATCCGGCGCAGGGGCGAGGCGTCGTCCATCGCGGCCAGCACGAACAACTCGCTGGAGATGTACTGATCGTCACGCTTCTGGGCAAGCTTGTCCGTCAGGTTGAAGAGCTTGTTCAGCTCGTTGCTGATGTGCACGTCGCCGCCGGCGCCTTCGACCTGCGGCAGGCGGTCCAGCGCCTCGCCGAGTTGCGATCGCAACAGGTTCACATTGACGCCCGACTTGGTGAGCAGCCCGCGCACCGTGCCGCCCTGCTGGTCCAGCATGGCGATCATCACGTGCACCGGCTCGATGAACTGGTGGTCCTGGCCGACGGCGAGCGACTGGGCTTCGCCCAGCGCCATCTGGAATTTGCTGGTCAGTTTGTCCAAACGCATCGACTATACCCTCGAAACCGGCTCGCCCGGCTGTCCGCTGACTCACCCTGAGATGACGGCATCGCCCTGATTTTCAAGCCTTCTCGATGTACACGAAGCTCTCCATGCGGCCGGTCGGGCCGTCCCGGCGGTACGAGAAAAACCGCCGCGAATCGGCGTAGGTACACAGTCCCCCGCCGCTGATGCGCTCGACACCGAGCCGCGCCAGCCGGTTCTGCGCGAGCGTATAAAGGTCCGCCTGCCAGCGCCCGCGCGCGTTGCGCACAAAGGCCGGTCCGGCCTCCGGATCCTGCGCGAGGAACGCATCGCGGACCTCGTCGCCGACCTCGAAGGCCGCCTGCGAAATGGCCGGACCGAGCCAGGCGAGCAGCCGGCTGCCGGAGGTCGCCATCCGCGCAACTGTTGCCTCGATGACGCCGCCGGAGAGCCCGCGCCAGCCGGCGTGCACCGCGGCAACCTCGGTCCCGTCGTCCGCGCAAAGCAGCACGGGCAGGCAATCGGCGCTGCGAACGACACAGACATCGCCGGGCCGGCGTGCGATGACGGCGTCCGCTTCCGGCGGACCCTCGGCGAAGTCGTCGGAATCCGTCGTGACGGCTCGGACGCCGTGTACCTGTCTGAGCCGAAAGGGTTCGGCCGGGAAGTCGAATGGCTGATCACGCAAGGTCGTGCCGGCGACGACGGCATCGGGCGCGGGCCAGTTGGCGGGTATCCAGTGTCGGGTCATGCCGAGTCCTCCCGCAGCGCCGCCAACAAGCGTTCGAAGTCGTCGGGCAGCGGCGCCTCGAACCGCAGCATCTCACCGCTGGCCGGGTGTTGAAAATCCAGCCGCCGGGCATGCAGGGCCTGGCGGCGGAATCCACGTAGTGCCGCGGCCAGCCGCTCGCCGGCACCGGCCGGCAGCATGCGACGACCGCCGTAGACCGGATCGCCTGCCAGCGGATGATGGCGATGGGCGAAATGGACGCGGATCTGGTGCGTCCGGCCGGTCTCCAGGCGCACCTGTATATAAGTATGCGCCCTGAATCGCTCCAGCACGGTGTAGTGCGTCACCGCGCTCTTGCCGTCCTCGCGCACGGTCATGCGTTTGCGATCGGCGGCATGGCGCCCGATCGGCGCGTCGATCGTCCCGCCTCCGGTCAGCACCCCGGTACAAACCGCGAGATACCATCTGGATATGGCACGATCCGCGAGCAGGCGTACCAGCGCCGTGTGCGCAGGCAGCGTTTTGGCGATCAACAGCAATCCGCTGGTGTCCTTGTCGAGCCGATGGATGATCCCCGCGCGCGGCAACGCCTCGAGTTCCGGAGCGTGGTGCAGCAAGCCGTTCATCAGCGTGCCGCGCGGATTTCCCGCTCCGGGATGCACGACCAGGCCTGCGGGCTTGTCGACGACCAGCAGCGAGGCGTCCTCGAACACGACGTCGAGCTCCATCGCCTCGGGTGCCGCCGCAATGACGGCCTCCGGCTCGCCCAGCAGCAGCACGCTCTCGCCTCCCCGAACCGGGTCGCGCGGCCGCGGAGAACCGCCGTCCACGCGCAGCGTGCCGGCCAACAGCCAGGTCTTGAGCCGGCTCCGCGAGTACTCCGGAAACAACCGCGCCAGCGCCTGGTCCAACCGCTGGCCGGCCAGCTCGGCGGGAATGATCCGGGTTGTCGTATCTGACGTCATGGCTGAAGGCGGGGACCGAAGCATTCTAGTCTACGGTATACTCGCCCCCTTTGGCTGGCCGGGGCGCCATCCACGGACCGCGGATCCCGACCGGCGTACTGCAGAACGAACCAGGCAAAATGAAGATCATCGACACAATCCGGCGCACGGGTATCGATCTCCCGAAGGCACTGCTCCTGGCGCTGCTCCTGAGCCTGGGGCTGGCGGCCGGCTGTGCCCACAATGACGAACAGCAAGATATCGGGAGCGTAGACGATGCCTACCAGAAGGCCAAGGAGGCGATAGAGCACAAGAACTTCCGCCGTGGAATCCAGATCCTCGAAGCCCTGCAGTCGCGTTACCCCTTCTCCGACATCAGCCGCCAGGTGCAGCTCGATCTGATGTACTCGTACTACAAGTCGGGGCAGAAGGAGCAGGCGGTCGAGGCGGCGGACACCTTCATGCGCGAGAACCCGATCGATCCGCACGTCGATTACGCGCTCTACATCAAGGCGCTCGCCAACTTCGAGGACGAGGCGGGATTCCTGGAACGGCGCTTTCACCGGGATATTAGCACGCGTCCGCCGAAAGACGTCCAGCAGTCCTACTCCGCTTTGCGGACGCTGGTCGAACGCTATCCGGCAAGCGCCTACGCCCCCGACGCCGAGCAACGCCTGATATTCCTGCGCAACCGAATGGCGGCCTACGAGAATCACGTCGCGGACTATTATCTGAGGCGGGGTGCCTACATCGCGGCGCTGAACCGCGCGAAGAACGCGCTCGAAGAATATAACGGCTCGCCCGGCAACGCCGAATCGCTGAAGATCATGGCTGCGGCGTACGAAAAACTCGGCATGGACGACCTCGCCCAGGACACACGGCGGGTACTGGCGAAGAATTTCCCGAATCAGAGTTAGAGGTCCGTCCGGCGGACGGGACACCAGGATTCGGGCATCCGCGGGACCACCGGCTGCTAGAATAGCGGTCGATTGAAGATGAGCGGATGGGAAATTCGATGCTTCCTTCCAACAACTCGAATCCGCTCCAGTCCGCAGGGCCCCGACTGCCGCTGATCTTGCTTGCCGTTGTCCTCGTCGGGGTCTGGTTCTGTTATCGACCCGCTTTCAACGGCGACTTCGAACTCGACGACGTATCCAATCTGGCCGGTCTGGCCAACATCGATTCGAACAACGCGTTCTGGGATTTCGTGTTGTCCGGCGACGCGGGACCGCTGGGGCGCCCGATCGCCTTGCTCACCTTCGCCTGGCAGGCGCAGCAGTGGAGTGAGGGTCCCGAGGCCTTCCTGAAGGTCAACGTCATGATCCACCTGCTGAACGGCGTGGCGCTGGCCTGGTGCCTGTTCGGTCTCGCAAGGCTGCGCTCGATCGATACTGCCCGCTCGGCGTGGGTGGCGGCCGCGGCCGCGGGCACCTGGCTGTTGCTGCCGGTCCTGGCGACGTCGACCCTGCTCGTCGTGCAGCGGATGACGACCTTGAGCGCCCTGTTCCTGCTGCTCGGCCTCGGCGTCTACCTGCACGCCCGCCGCCGCCTGCCGGCCTCGCCCAGGACGGCGATCGCCGGCATGAGCGCGGGACTCGTGGCCGGGACGCTGCTGTCCGCGCTGACCAAGGAATCCGGCTTGCTGCTGCCCCTCTACGTGCTGGTGATCGAATGGACGCTGCTATGCCGGCCCGACAACGTGCGCTCGTCGCACTGGCACACCTGGCAGGCCGTGTTCCTGTATATGCCGGCACTCGCGATTCTCGCCTATCTCGCGATGCATGCCGGCTATTCCCACTCGCTGGAATTGCGAAAGGGCTTCGACGGCTGGGAGCGCGTGCTTACCGAGTCCGGGATACTCTGGCAGTACCTTGCCAGGGCGGCCGTCGGCCTGCCCGGCCGTCTCGGCGTCTACCACGCTGTGCCCGAAGTGGCGCGGAGTCTCGCGAATCCATTGACGCTGCTGGCGTTCCTGTCGTGGCCGCTGCTTGTCGCGCTGGCGATAGCGCGGCGCCGCCGTAACCCCTTGTTCGCGTTTGCGGTCCTCTGGTTCGTCGCCGGTCATCTGATCGAATCCACGGTCATTCCACTGGAACTGTACTTCGAGCACCGCAACTACGTTCCGCTGATCGGGCCGGTCTTTTCGGTCTGCTGTTTCGCGTTCACGCGCTCCGAACGCGGGGTGCGCGTCGCCGCAGTGGCACTGCCCTGCTACTTGCTCGTGCATGCCTTTTTCCTGCATGCGTTCGCGTCCATCTGGGGGCAACCGGCCCTTGCAGCACACTACTGGGCAGCGAAGTACCCGGACTCGGTGCGCGCAGTAACGCAATTGGCAACCTACCAGTTGTCCAGCGAGGGCCCGGCCAGGACGATCGAGACGCTGGGACGCTTCGCGGACTCACACCCTGAGTTTGCCTATGTCCGGATCCAGCAGCTGAACCTCGGTTGCCTGACCGGCAAGTCGAAGGACAACGCGCAACTCCGGCAGGATCTGCTGCACGCGCTGCCGAACGTCGATTTCACGTATTCGGCCGGCACCATGCTGTCGCAGCTGTTTTCGACGGTAACGAGGGTCGATTGTCCCGGCATCGATACTTCAACGGTCGTCAATTTAGCCAACGCGCTGAGGAACAATCCGCGCTATGTGGGCGACGCTCTCTACAACCAGTTTCACTACAAGTTGCTCGCCGCGATCGAGCACTTCGAAGGAGACGACGCCGCGGCGATCGGGGACCTTCGGACCGCAATCTCCTATCGCCGCTCCTCCGAGTTGAATACCATGATGGTAATGGCCCTGGTCGGCGATGGCCGGATCCCGGAGGCTCGCGAGTTCATCGACGAGGCGAAGGGCAAGCCACCGCGCAACCTGTTGAAGGGGATGGCCTGGCAGCGTGACCTTTACCGCCTCGGAAAGTACGTCGATGAAGTGGAAACAGCGACTCCGGCGATGCGGAATGGCATTCCCGGACCGGCTAATGGAGATTGACGGCGTATGAAATCCGAGTTGATTCCCGGCAGGCTCAGTATCGTGATCCCGGCCAAGAACGAGGAACTTGCCATTGCGGGCGTCGTCGCGAAGGCCAGGACCGAGTTTCCCGAGGCCGAGATCATCGTCGTCGACGACGGTTCGAGCGATGCCACAGCCAGCGAGGCCGAAGCTGCCGGGGCCAGGGTAATCCGTCATCCCGAGAGCCTGGGCAACGGTGCCGCCGTCAAGACCGGGGCACGTGCCGCGAGCGGGACCACGCTGGCGCTGATGGACGGCGACGGACAACACGACGCGGCGGAGTTCCACAAACTGCTCGCCAAACTCGAGGCCGGATACAGCATGGCGATCGGCGCCAGGACGACGGATTCGCACGGCAATATCGGCCGCCTGTTCGCAAACGGCTTTTACAACCAGGTGGCTTCCTTCCTCAGTGGCCGACGAATCGCAGACCTCACTTCCGGATTTCGTGTCGTCAGGACCGAGCTGTTCCGTGAATTCCTCTATCTGCTGCCGAACGGTTTCTCGTATCCGACCACGATTACGATGGCATTCCTGCGTACTGGCTACCCGATCTGCTTCGTGCCGATTACGGCCAAAGCCAGGCTCGGATCGAGCCATATCCGGCCCCTGAGGGATGGCGTGCGTTTTCTGGTCATCATCTTCAAGATCGCCACGTTATACGCTCCGTTGAAGATTTTTCTCCCGATAAGCGGCATGTTCTTCCTCACCGGGCTGGGTTGGTATCTGTATACTTATTTGACGCAGGGTCGGTTCACCAACATGAGCCTGCTCGTTTTCAGCGCGTCGGTCATCGTCTTCCTGATTGGCCTGATATCCGAGCAGATCACGGCACTGACGTATAGCAAGGCGTCCTGATGCGGCAATGCGTCTTCGTTATCGGTACGCGCGCTCAGCTCGTCAAAATTGCACCAGTATTAAGACGCGCCAGGACGGCAAACCTGCCGCATGTCGTCTGGTTGACTGGGCAACATCAGGACTCTATGGAAGACCTGATTAACGACTTCGAACTCGATTCGCCCTTCGTGCGTCCGGAAAACAGGTCCGAGAAGTCCAATGTCATGCGGCTCGTGGGCTGGCTGCCCGTTGCGATGTTCCGCTGCATCCAATACTTGCGAACCGCACGCGACAGCGACGCGGTGGCGCCACTCGTGATCGTACACGGCGACACGCTGTCAACGGTCCTCGGTGCCGTTGCCGGCCGCCTGACCGGCTCGCAAGTCGTTCATGTGGAAAGCGGACTGACTTCCGGGACCCTCTTCGATCCCTTTCCCGAGGAATTGTCGCGACGTGTGGCGGCCAGACTTGCCAACTACGCACTGTGCCCAAACGATGCCGCCTTCCGCTTCATGGCAAGACGCAGCGGCTGCGAGGCAGTACATACGGGCGAAAATTCGCTGCTCGATTGCGTGCGTTATGCCATGCGGTCGGATTCAAAAGCTCATGCGGGGGACTACTTCGTCGCGTCCATTCACAGGTTCCGCAATATCTTTCGAGGTTCGACTTTGCGGAAAATCGTCGATGAATTCTGCAAAATTTCGGCAATCGGCCCCGTACACTTCGTCCTGCACCCCGCCACGAAGCGCCGCCTGGAACACTACCACCTGATCGAAGAGCTGGGCCGTGTCCCGGAAATTATCCTCACTCCACGCATGCCATACAGGAATTTCGTCAGCCTTCTCGGCAATGCACGAGCGGTATTCACCGATGGCGGTTCCAACCAGGAGGAGCTATCGTACCTCGGTGTGCCGACTGTCTTGTATCGTGACCGTTCCGAAAGGCCCGACGGCCTGGATCGCAATGTAGTACTCCGAGCCGATATCGAATCGTCGCTTCCGGAATTCATATGTTCCGGGCGGCTGGATTCCCTGCGGCGCGAAAAAAGAATGCTGGATCAGGTACAGCCGTCGGCAAGGATAGTAGAAGCTCTGGCGACGTGGACGAGATCGTGAGCGGAGATTCCAAATGACCGGCTCGTCCGCCTCGGCTTCGGACGCGGGATATCATCGGCGCCACTTCGCGCGAAGCCAACGGCGCGCTCAATGCATCGCGGACCACATACAAGGACCGGCAACCATATTGGACGTCGGCTGCAACTATGGGGTGACCAGCAGGTACCTCCTGGAAAGCGGCAAGGCAGACCGGGTAACCGGCGTCGAACTCGACGCGCAAACGGTGGCCGCGGACCTTCGCCAGGATCCGAGATTCACGTTGCTCGAAGGGGACATCGCCGAGGCTTTGCCTCATGGCCAATTCGACTATGTGGTCTACGGCGCAGTACACCATCACATCCTGCATTTCCATGGATTGACGGCCGCAATATCGACGCTGCAGAAACTCGCCAGCAGGTGTTCTCGTTCGCTATTCCTGGAAACAGGTCACATCACCGAAGGTGGGCGCTGGGCCTGGCAGAGTAGTTTGCGCAAGTATTTTCGTACCGATGAAGAACATCTCTTCTATCTGCTGCGCAGCATCGAACACCTTGTCGACGAGTTCTCGATCATCGGCCGGTTCTGGATGCACGGAACCCGGCGCAGCTATCTGATGATCGACCTCAAGCCGGCCGGCAAGAAAGTCGACATCGCACAAGAGGTGGCGCCTTCCGATGCCGAAGGGCCATGGGTCCGGAGCTTCGGGTCTCGCGACCAAACGCTCGTCCCCGCTGGCAACTCGGCGAACGACGATTCTCCGACGCTGTTCTGGAAATATACGGCGGAAGATGGAACGGCTCGCTTCTGCAAACAACATCGTCATCACCCGATCGCCGCATCGATCGAAAATTTTATCGGATCACAGGTCCCATTCGAGTGGGCAATACGGCCCATCGAATCAACATCACGGTCCGACACCGTCACCTTCAGGTACCTGGAACATGCCAGGAAGGCAATGGAGCTGAGAGCGGTACCGGCAGCAGTTCGACTTCAACTGGCCAAGCAGGTGCTGCGCTGCTTTGCCGACGCCGGGACCTTTCGGCCGGAACAAGCCGACGGTATGCTGCTACCCAAACGAATCGGCGCTACGTTGCTCGATCTGTGTGACTTTAACCCGAACAACTGCCTCGTCGTCGAAGACAGCGGAGTCAACAAGTTGTATTTCGTCGATTTCGAGCAACAAAGTACCCACTATCTCGGCCACAACCGCCTCAATCTGGCACGAATACTCTGGTCTCTGCGGCAACGACGCGTGCGCGCGGCATTCGAATTCATGCTTGGGTGCTGCGCTCTGCTCGGCTGGCTGCTTCGCTTTCAGGCGCTGCCTTTCCAAGCACGGATCCGGCTCCGGCAGCCCTCCCTGCTGTCACTTGCCGCTGCCGAGACACGCTCCCGGATCGGTGCCGCGTTGAGACTCGCACTCTCGCCGTTCGACCGGGACCGGGCGAATTCGTGAAGTCTGCGTCCGTAACGGTGGTGTCCTGGTTCGCGGGCCTGACGGCGTGCATAGTCGTACTGGCCTATCTGAGTCCGCAGGATTTCGCCCACACCTTCTCCTCTCTAGGATTTTCGGGGATCTTCGCGTGGATCACCCTCACCCTGGCGGCACGTATCTTTCTGGCCGAGACGACCGTGGCGCCGCTGGCGGCGCTCGGATTCGAGAGCTCGCGGTGGGATATGTTCTGGATCAACTGGCTGAGATCTTTCGCCAACCAGATCATTCCACTTTCGGGGATCGCGGCGCTCGCCGGATCGCTGCGCACAAGAATGCCTATTTCCTGGTCCGAGCTGGCCGCACTCGGCTCGCCACTATTTGTACTGTCGGCCATTGCACTGGGTGGGGTCGGCCTGGTTGCCACCGGGCTCAATGTTGCGACCCTGGGGCATGCAGCTGTCGTTCTCGCCGCCGTCTATCTCGGAGTGATCTGTGCCGGGCTGGGCGCGGCATTCGGCGCGGCCCGCGCACTGGATTCCCTGCCTCGCGCCGTGTCTGTGCGCATCGCGAAGCTGTCGGATTCCCTGCGCACCCTCGCCCGGACTCCCGGGCTCCTCCTGCGGGTGACGGCTTGCCACGCCGCGGCCATACTGCTGCGCGGTAGTCGCCTCTGGATCGTCTTTGCCGCAGCAGATACTGTTTTCGGGGTCCGCGAGACGCTGCTCGTGATTGCGATCGCAGAGTCATCCATGCTGATACAGCTCACGCCCGGCGGTCTGGGCGTCCGGGAAGGCGCGGTACTGGGCGGTGCCGCTTTGCTGGGCGTGCCCGTTCCGGTCGCTGCCAGCGTCGCGCTGGTCGATCGAATTTTCATGGTAGCCCTGACGGCCCTGATGGTTGCACCCGCCGTTACCCTGCTTCGGCGCCCGACTGCCTGAGGCCCGCCCGGCCTAACCGGGGAAGCGATACCCCGATGTGATTGGATATCGCCAGTCCCTCCCAAACGCCCTGCTGCTGATTCGGATGCCCGGCGGTGCCTGCCGGCGTTTGTATTCATTGCGCTTGACGAGTTCGAGTATCCGGATCACGGTCTCGCGTTCGAAGCCGCGCACGACGATCTCCTCGACCGAGAGATCCTGTTCGATGAAGAACTCCAGTATCGGATCGAGGACCTCGTACGGTGGCAGTGAATCGCTGTCGCGTTGCCCCGGCCTGAGCTCGGCGGACGGCGGGCGGGTGATGACGCGCTCCGGTATTGCATCGCCCA
>JBAUVS010000389.1:0-2196 GCA_049583345.1 Woeseiaceae bacterium | reverse complement strand
TCGGCTGGCGAGCCCGCGAGGTCGAACAACGGAAACTCGTCCCGCGTGGCAGATGCCGGACTTGGCGACGGCGATGGCCTATCATTCATTGAGCGCGTGGTCCTTCGTTGAGCGGTTTGCGGTACCGAATTGCCGGCGTCGACTGTATTATTATTAGGCAGTATAATACAATTCGTCAAAATGTGTACTATTATTTTCTTTAATACGTTCCGCCATGAACAGTGACGCACGGCTCGATAGCGGCGCCCCCAGCAAACTGCAGGCACGGCTCGCGGCGCAGATCCTCGAGCACATCCGTGCCAACGAGTTCGCCCCGGCCACGCACCTCGCCGAAGCGGAACTGTGCC
Organism: Woeseiaceae bacterium; assembly: GCA_049583345.1. GTDB lineage: Bacteria > Pseudomonadota > Gammaproteobacteria > Steroidobacterales > Woeseiaceae > UBA1847. The sequence goes on along the minus strand of JBAUVS010000389.1, from coordinate 1,849 downwards.
GGCAATTCAGGGTATCGCGGTCCCCGGTCCGCGGCGCCCTGGCGCTGCTCGAGCGCCACGGCCACGTCGAGCACGTTCCGCGGCGTGGTTACTTCACGCGCGACGGAGCCGCCGGAACCCCGGTGCCCGTGCCGCACGCCTCAGATGACGACCTGTACCTGACCATCGCTGAGGACCGCGTCGTGCACCGGCTCCCCGGGCAGGTCTCCGAGGCGGATCTCCTGCGCCGGTACGACGTGCCCAAGGGCGAGCTGCATCGCGCCTTGCAGCGCCTGCTCCGGGAAGGGCTCGTGGAACGGTTACCCGGGCGTGGCTGGTTGTTCGCGCCGGTGCTCAATTCCAAGCAGACCCACGACGAGAGCTACCGTTTTCGGCTGGCGATCGAGCCGTATGCGCTGTTCGAGCCCGGTTACCGCCTCGATGCCGCCGCCGCAGCCGAATGCGAACGCAAGCACCACCGAATCCTCGACGGCTCGGTTCGGCAGATCACCGCGATCGAACTGTTCGACATGAATGCGGAGTTTCACGAGCTGCTCGCCGCCGGCTCCGGCAATCGATTCTTCCTGCAGGCCATCCAGCAACAAAACAGGCTCCGGCGTTTCGTCAACTACCACTGGACCTACGGGCCGGAGCGCGTTTTCGACACCTGCCGGGAGCATCTGGCCGTACTCGAAGCCGTCAAGTCAGGCAACCTGAGCTGGGCGGCAACGCTGCTGCGCCGGCACCTCGAAATCTCCGCTTCGGTCAGCCCCTACCAGGAGGCTGACGGCGACCAGGCGCCGGTACCGCCGCAGCACGTGATCCGACTGCGCTGATGTCCGCGGCAGGCACGGCTTGACAAATTGTTTTTTGTATTTCCATAATACATAGATGACTGCGGTGCTACAGCGCCCCATCTTCGCCGCCCTGCTGGCTCTCTGTTGTATTTTGCGGCTCGCTGAGGCATCTGAGGCGCCGGTGCCCGGCTCCGTCCCGCGCCTGACCGTAGCAATCAATACGGACATCCGCGGGACCAACCCCGGCGTGAATCGCGACGCCAATACGGACGCCGTGATGCACCACATCGTCGAGGCCCTGGTCGGGTACGGCGAGGACATGCAGATCCGGCCGGTCGTGGCCGAATCCTGGCGCGTCGAGAAAGACGGCCGGCGCTACGTCTTCCGCCTGCGACCGGGGCTCAGGTTTCACAACGGCGCACGCGTGACATCCCGGGAAGTGCGCTGGAGCTGGGAACGCTATCTCGACCCGGCTACGCACTGGCAGTGCCGGCGCTGGTTCACCCGCCGCGAAGACGACAGCAACTCGGACGGCAACGCCAGCGTCATTACGTCGATCGACACGCCGGACGACGAGACGGTCGTCTTTGAACTGGACGAACCCAGCACGCTGTTCCTCGATCGGCTGGCCAATGTCCAGTGCATCTCGGCGATCCTGCACCCGGAATCCGTGAGCGCAAACGGCGACTGGATCGCTCCGATCGGCACGGGTCCCTACATGCTGGGCGAATGGCGCCACGGCGAATACATCGAACTGGTGCGATTCCCCGAGTATCTGCCCCATGGTGACGCGGTGGACGGCCTGGCCGGCCGCAAGCTTGCCTACGCCGAGCGGGTGCGGTTTGTCGTCTCGCCGGATGCCGCGGCGACCAAAGCGGCTTTGCTCGCAAGGCAAATTGACGTGTACTCGAACGTACCGATGAATAGCGTCGCCGAATTCGAATCCGCCGACGGGATTCATCTGGCGCGGACTTCGACGCTGGGCTGGTCCGTGTTGCTGCTGCAGACACGCGACCCTCTGCTCAGCGACGTGCGAATCCGGCGGGCGATCGCCTACGCGGTCGATCGGGACA
>JBAUVS010000388.1:0-14176 GCA_049583345.1 Woeseiaceae bacterium | reverse complement strand
TGTCCCGCACGGCCTGCATCTCCGCCAGCAGGGGCGCCGTGACGTTGTGATCGGCGAGGTTCACGCCTTTCGAGTTCGCCCGCTCGGGGCGATACAGGTCGCCCGGCGCGGGGATCTTCGGGTGCGGCAGGCAGTCGTGCGCGCGCACGGCCTCGATCGGATCGGCGATGATGTCTTCGACGGGGATGTCTTCGTCGGCGATGCGATTGACGAACGAGGTATTCGAGCCGTTCTCCAGCAGCCGCCGGACCAGGTACGGCAACAGGTCCTCGTGGCTGCCGACGGGGGCATACACGCGGCAGGGCCGGTCGAATTGCTCCGGATCGACGACGCCGGCGTACAGCTCCTCGCCCATGCCGTGCAGGCGCTGGAACTCGAAGTCGCGCCGCGAGCCGGCAAAGTGCATCACGCTCGCGAGCGTGTGCGCGTTGTGCGTCGCGAATTGCGGGTACAGCGCGTCGCCGGCATCGAGTGCGAGCCTCGCACAGGCCAGGTACGACACGTCGCTGTGCGACTTGCGCGTGAAGACCGGGTAGCTCGCGAGACCCTGCTCCTGCGCGTGCTTGATCTCTGCATCCCAGTAGGCGCCCTTCACCAGCCGCACCGGGATGCGCCGGCCGACGTCCCCGGCCCGCTCGATCAGGTAATGAAACACGTCGCGCGCACGCCGCTGATAGGTCGGCACGGCGAGGCCGAAGCCCTCGTAGTCGCGCAACAGCGGATTGCGGTACACGTGCTCGAACACCTCGAGCGTGAGCTCCAGCCGTTCCGACTCCTCCGCATCGACCGTCAGGCCGATGCCGGACTCCTTCGCATGCACGGCGAGCTCCAGGACCCGGGGCACGAGTTCGTCGAGCACGCGCTCGGATTGCATGAACGAGAACCGCGGGTGCAGCGCCGACAGCTTGACGGAAACGCCGGGCGCCGAGAACACGTCGGGCGCGTCACGCCGCGAACCCGACCCGATCTCGGCAATACCTTCATGGTAGGCGTCGAGGTAACGCTGCGCATCCGCGGCCGTCAGCGCGGCCTCGCCGAGCATGTCGAATGAGTACCGGTAGGCGAGGTTCTCCTTGCGCGCCGAGCGCTGCATCGCCTCCTTGATCGTGCGACCCATGACGAACTGGTGACCCATGATCTTCATGGCCTGGCGCATCGCGGTACGCACCACCGGTTCGCCCGCCCGATTCGCCAGTTTGCCGAGCAGGTGCATCGGATTGTCGCGCATCGACCGGTCGAGCCTGAGCAGCCGGCCCGTCAGCATCAGGCCCCAGGTGGAGGCATTGACGAACAGCGAATCGCTCTCGCCCAGGTGATCCTGCCAGCGCGCGGAGGTGAGCTTGTCGGCGATCAGCCGGTCCGCCGTGTCGGCATCGGGGATCCGGAGCAAGGCCTCGGCGATACACATGAGGAGGACGCCCTCCTCGGAAGAGAGGTCGTATTGCTGCAGGAACGCCTCGATGCCGCCTTCGCCCGAGCGGTCCTTGCGGACCGCCCGCACGAGTTGCGCGGCGGTGGCCTGGATTCGCTCCCGCATCCGGGGGCCGGGATCCGCCGCCTCGGCGAGCTCGCGGACGAGCGCCTGCTCGTCCGCGAGATACAGATCGTTGATGTGTGGAATCGTGCCGGGTCTGGCCGCGGGTTGATCGGTAAAGCGCATCGCTCGGCCTCGTGGTAAACGCGGATTTCGGGGTCAGGCATCTTGCTATACTTTCTGCCCTTTAACCATAGGGGCTAATCCCAGTGGCAGTCCAATTTCTCGACGCGCTCGCCGAGCAGACGGAAGCTCTCAAAGCACAGGGGCTCTTCAAGTCCGAACGCCTGATCTCCGGGCCGCAGCAGGCCGAAATCGACGTCCGCAGCGACGGCCGGACGCAACACGTCATCAATCTGTGCGCCAACAACTACCTGGGGCTCGCCAACCATCCCGCCGTCATCGCCGCGGCGCACGCGGCCCTCGACGAGTACGGATACGGCATGGCGTCCGTGCGCTTCATCTGCGGCACGCAGACGCTCCACAAGCAGCTCGAGGAGCGGATCAGCGCGTTCCTCGGCACCGAGGACACGATCCTGTATCCGTCCTGTTTCGATGCCAACGGCGGCCTGTTCGAGACCCTGTTGTCCGAGCGCGATGCGGTGATATCCGACGCCCTCAACCACGCCAGCATCATCGACGGCATACGCCTCAGCAAGGCGCAGCGGTTCCGCTACCGGCACGACGATATGGGGGACCTCGAGGCGCAGCTCGAGGCCGCGAAGGGCGCCGGCGCCCGCCTCGTCGTCAGTGACGGCGTCTTCTCGATGGACGGCACGATCGCCAATCTCGGCGAGATCTGTGACCTGGCCGAGCGCTACGATGCGCTGACGATGATCGACGACTGCCACGCCACGGGCTTCCTCGGCGCGACGGGTCGCGGCACGCACGAATACCGCGGCGTCGGCGACCGCGTCGACATCATCACCGGCACGCTGGGCAAGGCGCTCGGCGGCGCCTCGGGCGGCTTCACCTCGGGGCGCAAGGAGATCGTCGGCTGGCTCCGGCAGCGCTCACGGCCCTATCTGTTCTCGAACTCGGTCGCCCCCGTCATCGTGGCCGCATCGATCGCGGTTCTCGACCTGCTCGAACGCGACAGTACGCTGCGCGAGAGATTGCACGCCAACGCGGCCTGGTTCCGCGCGCAAATGACCGAGCTCGGCTTCGACCTGAAGCCCGGCGAGCACCCGATCATCCCGGTCATGCTGGGCGATGCGCGGCTGGCCACGAAGATGGCGGACCAGCTGCTCGAACGGGGAGTCTACGTAATCGGCTTCGCCTACCCCGTCGTGCCCAGCGGCGAGGCACGGATACGGACACAGATGTCGGCCGGACTCACGCGCGAGCATCTGCAGCGGGCGGTCGAGGCGTTTGCCGAGGTCGGCCGCGAACTCGGAGTGATCGACGCATGAAAGCACTCGTCAAAGCGAAGGCCGAACGCGGCATCTGGATGCAAGACATCGCCGAACCCGAGATCGGACACAACGACGTGTTGATCAAGGTCCGGCGGTCCGCGATCTGCGGTACGGATATCCACATCTTCCAGTGGGACGACTGGGCGCGCAAGACGATCCCCGTGCCGCTCGCGATCGGCCACGAGTTCTGCGGCGAGGTCGTCGACGTCGGCAGCGAGGTGCGGGGCTTCGAGGCCGGCGACCGTGTGTCCGCGGAAGGGCACATTACCTGCGGCGTCTGCCGCAATTGCCGCGCGGGCCGCAGGCACCTGTGCATGAACACGGTCGGCATCGGCGTCAGCCGCCCCGGGGCGTTCGCCGAATACATCTCGGTGCCGGCCTTCAACGTGTTCAAGTTGCCGACCTCGATCGGCGACGACATGGCATCGATACTCGATCCGTTCGGCAACGCGACCCACACCGCCCTGTCGTTCGACCTCGTCGGCGAAGACGTGCTGATCACGGGCGCGGGACCGATCGGGATCATGGCCGTGGCCATCGCCCGTTACGCCGGGGCGCGCCACGTCGTCATTACCGACATCAACGACTACCGCCTCGGCCTGGCACGGGAGATGGGTGCGTCCCGCGCCCTCAACGTGAAGTCGCAGTCCATCGACGACACGATGCGCGAGCTCGGCATGGAAGAAGGTTTCGACGTCGGCATGGAGATGTCGGGCAACCCGCAGGCCTTCCGCGACATGCTGCGTACGATGCACCACGGCGGCAAGGTGGCGATCCTCGGCATCCCGCCCGGCGACATGGCCATCGACTGGAACCAGGTCATCTTCAAGGGTTTGATTTTAAAGGGCGTTTACGGCCGCGAGATGTTCGAGACCTGGTACAAGATGGCCAGCATGCTGCAGAGCGGGCTCGACATCGGGCCGGTGATCACCCACCACTTCGACATCGACGACTTCCTGCCGGCGTTCGAGCTGATGGAATCCGGCCAGTCCGGCAAGATCATCCTCGAGTGGACCTGACGCGCTACCGGATCGTGCAGAAGCAGTGCGCGTAGACGCCCTTCGGGTCATTGAAGCGCAGCATCGAATCCGCTTTCGCACCGATGTCGTGCACGAGGTCCTCGAGGATCGAACGGTGTCCCATCACCGAGGCGGCGTCGACGGCGATGCCGCTGTCGCTGGAAACGATGTCGAGCAGGAGCTGCTCGGCCGGAGACAATTGGCGTTCGATGCGCTTGGTCCCGTACGTCGTGAGTCCGGCGAGTGACGCGGCCGCCGCGACGGCGTCGTCGAGATCGCCGAGTTCGTCGACGAGGCCGTTCTGCACGCCGTCGGCCCCGGTCCAGACCTGGCCCTGGGCGATCGCATCGACGTCGGTCTTGTCCATGTGGCGATACTCGGCAACCTGGCTGATGAACTGGTCGTAGGTGTTTTCGATGACGAGCTGGAACAGCGCCTTCGCGTCATCCGACATCGCCCGGTCCGGCTCCAGTTCGCCCGTCCAGGGCGTGGAGCCGACGCCGTCGGTCGCGACACCGAGCGCGGCCAGCGTGCGCTGATAGGTCGGGAACATGCCGAACACCCCGATCGAGCCCGTGATCGTCGCAGGACTGGCGAAAATCTTGTCGGCGCCCATCGATATCATGTAGCCCCCGGAGGCGGCGACGCTGCTCATCGACGCGACAACGGGCTTGCCGGCGTCGCGAAGGGCCTGCACTTCGTCGTTGATCACCTCGGACGCAAACGAGCTGCCTCCCGGGCTGTCGACGCGCAGTACCACGGCCTTGACCGAGTCGTCGTTCAGCGCGCGCCGCAGCAGCGCCACCGTGGAATCGCTGCCGATCGAGCCTGGTGGCTGCTCGCCGAACAGGATATCCCCCGATGCCACGATGATCGCCACGTTCTGATCCTTGACCGTGCTGCCAGCCATCAGGCGCATCTGGCCCAGGTAGTTGTACATGTCCGCGGACCGGAACGTGTCCGCCTTGTCGGGGTCCTTCCCCACCCGATCGATCAGCTCGTCGCGGACCTCTCTGCCCGTCAGCAAATCGTCGACGAGCCCATGCTCCTTCGCGGCGATCGCGAGATTGCCGTCGCTGACGCGGGCATTTTTCAGGTAGTCATCCGCGAAGTCCCGGACCTGTTGCGGGTCGAGATGCCGCGCCGTGGCGACGTCGTCGATGTACAGGGACCACAATTGATCGATCAGGTGCAGGGTCTGCTCGCGGTCCGCATCGGACATGTTCATGCGCGTGTAGGGCTCGACGTAGGACTTGTGCGTCCCGACCCGGAACACATTCCAGTCGATCCGCAGCAGTTCGATCGCATCCTTGAAATAGTTCCGGAAACCGCCGTAGCCCTTCATGAACAGGATGCCGTCCGGGTTCATGTACACCTCGTCCGCGTGTGCCGCGAGGTAGTAGCTCTGCTGGCTGAAGAAATCGGCGCTGGCGATCACCGGTTTGCCGGAAGTCCTGAAGTCGTCGATCGCCGCGGCGATCCGCCGGATCTTGCTCAGTCCGCCGCCGAGCATGTCGCTGAGGTCTAGATAGACGACCTGGATGCGGTCGTCATCTTTCGCGTAGCCGAGCGCGTCCACGACATCCTGCACCAGCGTCTCCGGCCGTTCCTCTCCCATGGCCCGCGAGATGGCCCGCTCGACCGGGTCCCCCTCGAGCTGATCGACGAGGTAGCCGTCCGGCTGGACGATGAGCGCCGCCGTCCTGGGGATGGCGTGCGGCGCGCCGGAGAGCACGCCGAGGAAGATCGCAAACACGCACAGCAGGAGGATCAGGTGCAGCACCTTGCGCAGCCCGTCCGCTCCGCGCCATAACGCGGACAGAAAATTGACGACGAAATTCTTCGCATTCACCTGCCGATCACTCCTTGTAGTAGATCCGGTACAGCTTGCCGCCCTGATCGTCGCTGACGAGCAGCGAACCGTCGCGCAGTACGAGCAGGTCGACCGGCCGGCCATAGGCTTCCTCGCCCTGCAGCCAGCCTTCTGCGAAAGGCTCGTAAGACACCGGCAAGCCGTCCTTCAGGCGCACCAGCGAGACGCGGTAGCCAAGCTTCTTTGACCGGTTCCAGGAGCCGTGTTCCGCGATGAAGATCTGGCCCCGGTATTCGGGCGGGAACATCGTGCCCGTATAGAACTTCACGCCGAGTGCCGCGACGTGCGGACCGAGCTTCTGCATCGGCGGCGTGTAATCCGCACAGATGCGGCCCTTGCCGAATTCCGGATCCAGGATCTCCCCCGCATGACAGAACGGAAAACCGAAATGCATGCCGGGCCGGGATATCCTGTTGAGTTCGTCGGGCGGCTGATCGTCGCCCAGCATGTCCCGGCCGTTATCGGTGAACCACAATTCGCCGGTCTCGGGGTGCCAGGTGAAACCGACCGAGTTCCTGATGCCCCTCGCGTAGGTTTCCAGTCCGCTGCCGTCCAGGTTCATGCGCCAGATCTGGCCGAACCCCTCGGCATCCCTGTCGCATACATTGCAGGGCGCACCGATCGACACGTATAGCTTGCCGTCCGGGCCGACGCCGAGGTAGCGCCAGCCGTGATAGGTCTCCGTGGGCAGCCGGACCTCGAGGATTTCCGCGGGCTGCGACGTGGCCAGCGTCGCCTCGACGTTGCGGTAACGCAGGATCCGCCCGGTCTCGGCGATGAAGAGATCGCCGTTATAGAAGGCGATGCCGTTCGGCGTGTCGAGACCCTTCACGAATTCGAAGACCTCCGGATTCGCGTCGCCGTGCGGCAGCACGGCGAAGACGGAGTCTCCGCTCCGTGTCGATACGAACACGATCCCCTTGTCTCCGAGCGCCAGCGAACGGGCGTTCGGCACATTCGCGAAGACCTCGATCCGGAAGCCTTTCGGCAGCTTGATCTTGTCCAGATTGAAGGAATCGCGGGCATACGCCAGCGAGGCAATCAGGCTGGAAGCGAGGAGCAATATGACAATTCGACTGACGATTCGCCTCATGAGGGTCCTCCACCGGTCAGGAATCCGGAACCAGCCATAGCGACAGGTCCGGCCAGAACGCGATCAGGATAACCGACAATAGCAAAATCATAAGGAACGGGAAGGTCGCAGAGTACACATGCAGGATCGGTTTCTCGAACCGGTAGCTGGAAATGAACAGGTTCAGGCCCACCGGCGGGGTCAGATAGCCGAGTTCCATGGCGGCCAGGAATACGATGCCGAGGTGGACCTCGTTGACGCCGTAGCCGGCCGCGATCGGCAGGATCAGGGGCACCACCAGCACGATCGCCGAGAATATGTCGAGTATGGCGCCGAGAATCAGCAGGAACACCAGCAACAGGATGAGGAACATGGTCTGGCTGGTCACGAGACCCGAGAACCAGTTCAGCAGCATCTGCGGGATCCCGGCATTGATCATGTAGTTGGTCGAGGCCAGCGACACCGACAGGATGATGAGGATCCCGCCGACGAGCACCATCGAGGCGCGCATGACCCGCGGCAGCTCCGAGATGCGGATCTCCCGCAGGATGCCGACCTCGACGACGATGACGTACATCGCCGTGACGGCTGCCGCCTCGGAGACGGCGAAAATTCCGGAATAGATGCCGCCCAGTACGACGAATGGCAGCGGCAACTCCCAGATCGCCTCCCTCAGGGCGGCCCCGATTTCGCCCCAGGAAAACTTCTTCAGCATGCGCTCGTTGCCGCGATTTACCCAGATGCTCCAGCCCGACAGCATGATGACCATCAGGACACCCGGGCCGATTCCGGCGAGGAACAGGTGATCGATGGACACCTCGGAGATGACTCCGTAGAGGATCAGCGGCAGCGAGGGCGCAAACAGCAGCCCCAGGCTGCCGGATGCCGTCACGAGTCCGAGATTGAAGCGCTCCGGATAGCCGTCCTGCTTCAGCGCCGGATACAGCAGCGCGCCCAGCGCGATGATCGTCACCCCGGACGCTCCGGTGAAGGCGGTGAAGAAGGCGCACGCGGCAAGCGACACGACCGCCAGCCCGCCCGGCATCCAGCCCAGCAAGGCCCCCGTGACCCGCACCAGCCGCTTCGGCGCGTTGCTCTCGCTGAGCAGGTAGCCCGCGAACGTGAACAGCGGGATTGCGGTGAGGAACGGCATGTCGGCGATACCGTAGATCTCGATCGCCATATTCATGAGGTCCGTGCCGTCCCGATGGAAACCCAGCATCGCGCTTGCCGCAATGATCGTGAACAGCGGTGCGCCGAGGATCGCCAGCAGGACGAGCAGCAGGCCGGTGACGATCATGGCATCCAGCCCTGGTTGTCGTCGCCGCCCCTGCCCGCCGCGCGCCGCAGCGCCCCGACGAGGAAACGCCATGCGGTCAGCGCGAACGCCAGGGTAACGATGCCGTGTGCCAGCCAGGCGGGCGTCGCCAGCAGTACGGTGTCGCCGTACTGGTATTCCAGGCGCAGGTAACGGAACGCGTGCCATGCGATGAACGCGCAGACGACGGCCGCGAAACCGTCGACGATTACGCGGCTCGCCTTCAGCAGCCTCGCCGGCAGCAGGTGTGACAGCGCGTCGATCCGGATGTGGCGATTGTCGCGGCACGCGGCGATGGCCGCGATCATCGCCAGCCACAGCACCATGAGCTTGAGCAGTTCGTCACTCCAGATGAAGCCCGTACTGAAGAACTCACGCAGCGCGATCTGGCCGACCGAAAGCAGGATCATCCCGGTCAGCAGCGTGACGAGCAGTACGTTCTCCGCGGCGCGACCGATACGATCGAGGCGTGCAAGCAGTTCGGTGATCTTCGACGTCACGTGGAATTCGGCGCGGCAGCGTCGTCGTTACCAGCCTCGCTGTGGTTGGCTTTCCGGTATTCGTCGAGGTAATGCATCATCTCGTTGAAGAGGTCCTCGGACACCACACCTTCTGCGGCCATATTCCGATTCGACTCCGCCAGCACCCTGCGGATCTTTTCGAATGCATCCTTGTCCGGCACGACGCGCTCGATGCCGGAGTCGAACAGGGCCTGCTTCGCCTTGGCGTCGTCGACGACGTTCTTCTTGTCGAATTTCGAATAGATGCGCGACATGACTTCCCTGACGATCGCCTGATCGGGCGCCGAGATTTTCGTGAATGCCCGCTTGTCGATGATCATGAACCCGTAGGTATACACCAGCGGGATGTCGGTCAGGTATTTGACCTTGGTGTGCCACTGCATGACGATCGCACCGATCGGCGAGACCGGCACGACGTCGAACAGCTTCGTCTGCAGGCCCACGTAGACGTCCGCCAGCGGATGCGTCTGGGGCGTGACGCCGAGCGCCTGCATCGTCCGGTAGCTGATCGGGTCGCCCTGCGGCACCCAGACCTTCTTGCCCTTGATGTCGTCGAGATTGCGGATCGGCACATTCGACATGAGCATGGCAAAGCCCGTCGCCGCGAAGCCGAAGCTGACGTAGCCCGCCTGGTCCAGGCCGTCGATCAGGGTCTGGTCCATGTGCTCCCGCACGTAATTCGCCTCGTCGTACGAGTTGAAGACGAGCGGCAGGCCGTAAATATTGATATCGCGGTACAGGTCGTGTACCGCGGACGGCGTGAAGACACCGCCCTGCAGACTGCCGATGCGCATCTTGCGGATGACGGTCTCGTCGCTCCCTTCGACCTGGGAGAAGCGGAACTTGATCTGGACACGAGCGTCCGTGCGCTCGCCGATCTCCTTCGCACCCGCCTGCATTGCCTGTGCCCATTCCGAGTTCGCGGGAGCGAGCGTGGCTATTTTCAACTGCACCGCGTTCGCGGCTGCCGACGCAGCCAGCATCAGCAAGACGAAAATCGTCTTTCTCATCGATCGTCCATCCTTGTCAGAAATAGTCGTCTGCTTCGGCGCGCAACTGGACAGCTTCCTTCTGTGCCAGGACATTCATCAGTGTGAATCCTTCCGCATACGGGCTCGCGTCGAGGACTTCGGATACGAGCCTGTCGTAAAGATCCCGGTCGTACATCATTTTCGCATATCCCTTCGCGAATTCGACTTTGGCGCTGAGATCACGGCCGCCGGACAGCGCGATGGCCTTCTCGAATTGCTCGCGCGCTTCCTCCGGCTTGCCGCCAAGCGACGGCGGCCGCAGCGTCAGCAGGATGCCGAGATACACATGCGCGGAACTCTTCGCCGCATCGCCGTCGAGTTCCAGGTAGCGGCGGACGATGGCCTCGGCCTGCGGCAGTTCGGCAAGCGCGCCCCAGTCAGAGCTGTGCGCGCGCAGCCAGGCCAGCATGGCGAATCCGCAATCGTACAGCGCATCGGCCTGTTCCGGCCGCACCCCATGCAGGCTGGCAACGAGGTCGTCGTAGTTCATGTCGCGCCAGTTGCACGCATCCGCGTACAGCTCGCACATGGCCTTCAGCGTGTAATCGCGGGCATGCGTCGTCAGGCGTGCGGCGCGTGTCGGTTCATCGGCGAACACCGCGCCGTAGGACGCGTACAGCGTGCCCGTGGCGGAAAGGATGGCCGGATCGTCGGGACTCCGCTCGAGCAGGCTGTCGAGCAGCAATATGTAGGACGGCATTCCTGCCCGGACGAGTTCCGGGTCATCCTGATTGAGGATGGCGCTCGACAGGTTTGCGCCGAAGCCGCTCGCCGCCCTCGAGACCATCGAGGCGCAGCCGCCGAGACCGAAGCCGAGCAGCGCCAACGCCGAGACTGCGCAGAGATGCTTGCGTATTGCCGCCCTCATGGGACGAAAGACCCGCCTCCCCAGCATTCGTTCCGGGGAGTATCCCACAATGCAGGCAGCGGCCGAAATGCGGCTAGATCTTTTCCTTGATCCGCGCGCCCTTGCCGGTGCGTCCGCGCAGATAATAGAGCTTGGCGCGGCGCACGTTACCGCGACGCTTCACCTCGATCGAATCCACCGCGGGACTGTAGGTCTGGAAAACACGTTCGACACCCTCGCCGTGCGATACCTTGCGCACGGTAAACGACGAGTTGAGTCCCCGATTCCGGCGGGCGATAACGATGCCTTCGAAAGCCTGGAGCCGCTCGCGCTCGCCCTCCGTCACTTTCACCTGCACCACGACCGTGTCACCGGGATGAAACTCGGGAACCGTCTTGGTCATCTGTTCCTGTTCGATTGTATTGATCAGTTTGCTCATGTCACCGCACCGGGGCCGCATCGGGGAGGCCCTGCTCCTTCAAAAACTCATCGAGCAACTTGCGCTGCTCGCCATCCAGATTCAACTTCCTGACAAGGTCGGGCCGTCGCAAAAAGCTCCGCCCGAGCGCCTGCTTGTAACGCCAGCGCGCAATGCGCGCATGGTCACCGGACAACAACACGGCCGGCACCCTGCGACCGTCTATGTCCTCCGGCCGCGTGTACTGCGGGTGATCGAGCAGGCCCTGTGCGAAAGAGTCCGCACGTGCCGACTCGTCGTCGCCCAGCGCGCCCGGCAACAGCCGCGCCGTCGCGTCGATGACGGCCATCGCCGCGATCTCGCCCCCGGAGAGCACGAAGTCGCCGAGCGACAGCTCCTCGTCCACCTGGGCCTCGATCAGTCGTTCGTCGACGCCCTCGTAGCGGCCGGCCAGCAAGATCAGCCCCGGCATGGCGGCAAACCGCGCCGCCGCCGCCTGGTCGAACACCCTGCCCTGCGGCGAGAGGTAGACGACCGGGCTGCCCGCCGGCAGCCGCTGCCTCGCCGCAGCGATTGCCTTCGCGGCCGGCTCGTACTTCAACACCATCCCTGGCCCGCCGCCGTAAGGCCGGTCATCGACCGTCCGGTGCGCGTCATCCGCGAAATCGCGCGGATTCTCGCAAACCAGCGACATCAGGCCGCGGTCCCTGGCCCGGCCCACGACGCCGTATTCGGCGACCTGGCCGACCAGTTCCGGGAAGATACTGACAACCGCGATCTGCATGACGTCAGTCCCAATCCCAGTCGACGGTGATCACGCCATTGGCGATATCCACGTCGAGAATTACCTTGTCCGCGATGAACGGTATCAACCGTTCATGCTCGCCTTGTATGACCAGCACGTCGTTGGCGCCGGTCTCCAGCAGGTAGGCGACCCGACCCAGCTCGGTCCCGTCCCGGCGCACGACCCTGAGGCCTTCCAGGTCGGCCCAATAGTAACTGCCGTCCCGCAGCTCAGGCAGCGCTGCCCTCGGCACCGCGATGTCGCAACCGACCAGCGGCGCGGCCTGCTCCCGATCGGCAACGTTCGCAAAGCGGGCGACGATGGCCTTGCCGTGCGGCCGGCCTTCCTCGAGCACGATGGCCTTCCAGTCGCCGTCCCGCCGCACGAACCAGCGGTCGTAGCCGAGTATCGCCGCGGGCGGGCGCGTATGCGAGAACACCCTGACCCAGCCCTTCACTCCGAACAGGCCCGACACGCGGCCCAGGATTACCGGATCTTTGAGCGCTCCCGTCAGTTGGCGGCCTGGCCCTTGCGCTGAGCCTTCAACAGCGCTGCGACGCGCTCCGAGGGCCGTGCGCCCTGGCCGATCCAGTATTCGGCGCGCTCGACGTCGATGCGCAGGTTCTCCTCGTGGCTCCTGCCCACGGGGTTGTAGAACCCGATGCGTTCAATGTACCGGCCGTCCCGGCGGTTGCGGCTGTCCGTCACGACGACGTGATAGAACGGCTGCTTCTTCGCACCGGCGCGCGAAAGGCGAATGCTAACCATTGTTTTTCCAGCAAAAAAAGTGAATGGCGGACCCGCCAGGCACGTTACCGCGCGCCGGGCCGCCGCAAACAGGATGCGCATTGTACCGGTTTCAGGCCAAATGTGAAGCCTTTTCGCGACGGATAAATGTATAAAATTCCGTAGCTTACCCGAATCCCGGCGGCAGGCCGCGGCCGCCCATGCCGCGCAGCATGCGCTGCATCCCGCCCCGTGACATCTTCTTCATGGCCTTTTCCATCTGCGCGAACTGCTTCAACAGCCGGTTCACGTCCTGGATCTGCTGCCCGCAACCCGCCGCGATGCGGCGCTTGCGCGAACCGTTGATCGACTTCGGGTGCCGCCGCTCGCCGGGCGTCATGGAATCGATGATCGCGGCCTGGCGCCGGATCCGCTGCTCTGACGCCGCATCGCCGAGCGCGGCCGTATTGAGCTTGCCGGCCATGGGCAGTTTCTCGAGCAGCGCGGCCAGACCGCCCATGTTCAACATCTGCTCGAACTGGTCGCGCAGGTCCGACAGGTCGAAGCCGCGGCCCTTTTTGACTTTTCGGGCCAGCTTCTCCGCCTTGTCCTGGCTGACCTTGCCCCGGATGTCCTCCACCAGCGAGGCAACGTCGCCCATGCCGAGGATCCGCGACGCCATGCGCTCGGGATGAAAGGGCTCCAGCGCATCGATCTTCTCGCCGATGCCCACGAAACGTATGGGTTTGCCGGTCACCTCCAGCACGGACAGCGCGACACCGCCGCGCGCGTCACCGTCGGCCTTGGTCAGCACGACGCCGGTCAGCGGCAGTGCGCGGTCGAATGTCGTCGCGGCGTTGACGGCGTCCTGGCCCGCCATGCTGTCGACCACGAACAGGGTCTCCCGCGCGCCGCTGCGGGCATGCACCGCCTGCACTTCCGCCATCATGTCCTCGTCGACGTGCAACCTGCCGGCCGTATCGACGATCAGGACCTCGGCATGCGACTGGCGGGCCACGGTGAGCGCTCGATCGACGATCGCCGTGGGCGCTTCACTGCCGTCTGCCGGGCAGAACATCGCGCCGACTTCGCGCGCCAGCGTCTCCAGTTGCAGGATCGCGGCCGGACGATGCACGTCCACGCTAACCAGCATCACGCGCTTGTCGTCCTTCTCGATCAAACGCTTGGCGAGTTTCGCCGCCGTTGTCGTCTTGCCGGCACCCTGCAGGCCGGCCAGCAGCACGACGACCGGAGGCTGCGCCCGCAGGTCCAGCGGCGTGTGCGCGTCGCCGAACAGCGCCACGAGTTCGTCGTGGATGATCCGGACCAGCGCCTGGCCGGGCGTCAGGCTCTTGCTGACCTCGGCGCCGACCGCCTGTTCGCGGATGCGCTCGATGAATGACTTGACCACCGGCAGCGCCACGTCAGCCTCGAGCAACGCGAGCCGCACCTGCCGGAGCGTGTCCTTGACATTGCTCTCGGTGAGCCGGCCCTTGCCCGTGAGGCTGCGCGCGGCCTCGCTGAGCCGATGGGTCAAATTCTCGAACATGGCCGGCATTCTAACGCCGTCCCTCGTTCTGATTCGAGGCTAGACGGTGAGGACGGTGCCGCGGGCGAG
>JBAUVS010000387.1:0-1965 GCA_049583345.1 Woeseiaceae bacterium | reverse complement strand
AGAGCCGCCTTCGACGGTCAATAACCGAGGCGTCTCCGGTTCAGGTCGGAACCTGCAGGATTGAAGGAAACGCATTGCCCGGTTGCATATCCACCAACAGCCGGTCGAATTCCTTCTTTACCACGGCATAACACTCGCAGACGTGCTGTTCCAGGCTGCGCCGGTCCAGCACCTTGATGCGTCCACGACTGTATTGAATGATGCCGGCATCCCTCAATTTCCCGGCCGCCTCCGTGACCCCTTCGCGCCGAACGCCGAGCATGTTGGCAATCAACTCCTGCGTCATGGTCAGTTGATCGGAGGCCAGGCGGTCGAGGCTCATCAGCAACCAGCGGCACAGCTGCTGATCGACGGAATGATGACGGTTGCACACGGCCGTCTGCGACATCTGAGTGATAAGCGCCTGGGTGTAGCGCAGCAACAGATGCATCATCGGCCCGGCGCGATGGAATTCCTGTTTCAGTAACTGTGACTGCAAGCGGTAGGCAAAACCCTCGGACTGCACGACGGCCCGGCTCGGCGTTGTCTCACCGCCCATGAACAGGGAAATACCGAGGATTCCCTCGTTACCGACCACGGCGATTTCAGCCGAGGACCCGTCCTGCATGACATACAACAACGAAACGATCGAATTCGTGGGAAAGTAGACATGCTTCAGTTGGCCGCCCGACTCGTAGAGCACTTCACCCAGCGTCAATGTCACCAATTCCAGATGAGGGGCAAGGCGCTCAAACTCACCTGGAGTAAGAGCCGCGAGCAGGTAGTTTTGCCTGGGATCGTTCGTCGTGGCGATGAAAAAAACTCCGGTTCGGAAAGCGGATTGCCGTCGACCGGGTCGGCCTTATCGGTTCATTCGACTGACTATTATACTCCAAATGCCGGCCACAGTGTCCGCTAACGCACACAGCGTCAGGCTCGACATGCGCCGAAACGGTCCGGCAACAATTTCAATACGCGTTTACGCCAATGAAGTCTCTCGCAGTGTAAGAGAAGATGGTTCATGCGTAGCGCGAGTGCGCTCATTTGTCTGCTGATTGAAAGTGCAATGGATCCCTGAACGTCTGCAGTGCCCGATAGTAATAGAGTGCGCTCGGTCGTTTTCCCTTGAACTTCAGCCGTTTCAGGAACTCGATCTCCTCGCCGGAAACGCCGACACTGAGAGCGGTGTCCTCGAGGAACTCAACGAAGCCCGGCTCGTCCTCGCCGGGGTTGTCGGTGTCGGTCTCGACGAAGGAAAATCTCATCGGCTTCCCCGGAACGAGTCTTTCGTTCAGCCTGATTTCCACATCGAAGGTCGAGAGGTCGATGTCCCAGCTTGCAATCAACGGATCCAGGAAGGAAATACAATCTGCGTTGGACACATTGAAGATATCGGTGTCGAGAAAATCCAGGATGATCACGCGCATCTGCGCGTAGCTCTTGTCGCTGAGCTGCGCGACTTCGTGCAGCCAGGCCTCGTTGTCCAATTCTCTCCTTGCGGCCCGACCGACGATGTCGAGGAGTTTCTGAGTAATCAGCCGTTCCAGCTCGCCGAACGCCTGTCTCTCGAATACCGCGCGAATCTGCTGTCGACGGGCGGGTGCACATTTCTGCAAGATCAATTCCCGCGTCTCTTTCAGCAGTGCAGCTTGCGGCGCCTCATAGTCGCGTCGGAGTTCGTCGAGGCGCTGCGCGCGCGCCAGTGTCGCCAGCTCGCCTTTGGACAGGCGTAGAAAACGGCCCATCTTTTCGTAGATATCGGTCCGATCCGGGGCCGGCGGCAATTTCTTCCGGGTAAGCAATTGCGATATGTAGGATTCCGTCACTTCCGCGGCGGCCGCCAGGTCCTTCTGCTCCAGTCCCAGCTCCTTGAGTCGCGTCTTTATCAGAGAACAAACGTCCAATGGCGGTCCCCGTCGATTTACATACAAGGTTAACTAAAGAGACAATTGCAGATATTACTTGACTAAGCAAGTTAATTAACCG
>JBAUVS010000386.1:0-4934 GCA_049583345.1 Woeseiaceae bacterium | reverse complement strand
ATTCGATCTCGCCCGCAATTGGACACTCGCCCGCGAGATGGCCCCCGATAACGTACGGGTCAAGCAGACGGTCACCGGTCCTCACGTCATTACGCGATTCAGTGTCAACGAACGCAAGGATCTGTATCCGGACGATCAGGCACTCTGCCGCGCCTGGGCCCGTGTGCTCGGGGAGGAACTCAAGGAAGTCATCGCCGCCGGCTGCGATTACATCCAGTTCGACGAACCGATGTGGACCGAATCGCCGCAGCAGAGCGGTTGGGCAGCGGATATCCTGAACGAACTGATCGATTCGCTGGGGTCCGGCATCCGGGTCGCGCTGCACGTGTGTGGCGGCAATCCGCGCCGCAAGCGCATCTACTTCACGAAGTACACCGACCTGGCCTCAGCCTTCGGCAAGATGAAGATCGACGAGGTTTCCCTCGAGCATTGCACGCTCGGTTACGACCTGATGGATCTCTGGAGCGTGTGGGACTTCAGGGGCGATCTGTCGCTCGGGGTCATCGACCAGCGCAGTGACGAGATCGAAACCACCGACATCATCCGCGAACGGATCGAACCGGCGCTGCGGTACTTCCCGCGCGAGCGACTCATCCTGACCAGCGAATGCGGTTTCGGGCACGTACCGCTCGACATCACTCACGCGAAGTTGAAGGCCCTCGTGACGGCCAGCCACGAGCTCTGACGGCGGCGATTCCTACCACATCGGGATCGGCAGCGCGTTCAGATCGTGGTAGATGCGGTACGGCACGACTTCGCCGAACTGGTAGAAGGGCCGGAACTTCGCCTGGACCACGGTGCCGTCCGGCGGCACGACCCTGAATGTGCCGGGGTCCCCAGGGTCCTCGACCAGCCATTCGCCGACCTGGTCCGGCTCCGGCAGCCGCGGGATGTCTTCGAACACCCAGTCGTCCATGGCGAGGGTCACCGGTCCGCGCACGACGGCCACGCGCTCGGGATGCTTTTGGTCCACTGGCGACATTTTCGGCTCCAGCGGCAGGCGGAGTTCGATGCGGTCGCCGTCCTTCCATTCCCTGTCCAGGGTTGCCCATGTGCCCGGCGCGGGCTCGAGAGGCAGCCGCTTGCCGTTGACCGTGATCTGTGCGCCGTCGGCCCAGGCCGGTATGCGGAGATTCACCGCGAAGGATGCGGCCTTGTCCATCCGCAGCTCGAACGTGGCGCGTTCGGCTTCCGGATACGCGGTCTCCTGTATCAGGGTCACGTCGCCCGCCGCGCGCCGCCACGTCGCTTCTGAGGGCAGGTACAGGTTGACGTAAAGACCCCGTTCGCTCTTGTAATAGATGAGATTGTGATAGTCGGCCAGGCATTGTATGTAGGTCCCCGAACAGCAGGCGTATCGCGAGACCTTGTAGACCTTCATGCCACCGGTCACCCGGTAGTCGGAGTAATAGAAGTGTTCGCCGCCTTCCTTGATAGGCAGCGCCGCGCCGACGGCGTTATAGAACAGCCGTTCCATCCAGTCCCCGTAACGCGCATCGCCCGTGAAACAGGTGAGATAGCGCGCCATCTTGAAACCCGCCCATGAGCCGCAAACGGTCTCGAACGAGGCGTTGCGGGCCCCCAGACTGCGGCCGAGCGTACCGTCCGTCGGCACGAGTCGTTCGCAGGGACCGAAGCCGCCGGTCGCGTAGCACTGGCCGGTCTGCAGGTAGTCGTACGCGTTCTCGAGGATGCGCAGGAATTTCGGATCGCCGCTGACGCGATACGCCATGGCGACGCTGCTGAACGTATTCACGTGGCTGTAGGCGTGCACGTGGTACGCGCCCGCCGGCGATTTCGATTCCGCGAAGCGGTCCCAGAAGGCCGGGTACTGGTAACTGTCCGCGAATGCCCGATACGCATCGTTACCGGTCAGCTGGTACGCCCGATAGACGTTCTCGCCGAGCGTGTACCACTCCGCAGGATTGCCGTTCAACAGATCCGCGCCGCCGGGGGTCCTCTGCTTCGAAAAGCTGCGCATAGCCCATTCCATGGTCCTCTCGATTAGCGGGATTGCCGCGGAGTTGCCGGCGTAGATGTGCTGGTCGATCAGTCCGCAAAGCAGCTTGTCGTATGAGTACAGGCTCATTCGGCAATCGCCGTCGCTGCCGATAGTCCTGGCCCACTCCGTCAGCAGGTAGCTTGCCTTGTCGCGCATGGCGGTATCGTCGGTGGCACGGTAGATCCTTGCCATGCCGCTCAGCCATTGTCCGAAGACGATGTCGCTGTTCTCTCTCGCCCAACCGCCCAGGGGTTTGCCGGGCGCCGGCAGCCCGGCGGCCTTGCGGTAGCCGTGCAGGATGTCGTCGTTCGCCACGCTGAAGTAAAAATCGCGGGCGGATTCGAACTGTTCTCGCCAGCGGCTCGCGCCGAGCCGGACGTCATCGTAGTCGAAGGGCTGCAGTACGTATTTGCCGGCCGCCTCAGGCAGCGCATCTCCCGCCGGCGCCTCCGGATGCGCCTCGCCGGTGGCCGGCATCTGTGCGGCCAGGGCCGTGGGCAGGGCCGCGGCCGTCTTCAGGAAGTCGCGGCGGCTGGATCGTTCGCTCATCGTGTGTTTCCTCCTCGACGTCCGGCGCTGCGGGCGTCATGTCATCATTCTAGCGATTGTAGATCGGCGTGACGCCGCGAAGGTTATGCCAAATGGTGTCGATCCGGCGGATCGCGTCGTCCGGCAATGGTCCGTTCGCGGCGGCCTGCAGATCGGCCTCGAGCTGGCCGACCTTCGAAGCGCCGAGGATCACGCATGCCGTGTTGGTGTGGTGCAGCAACCAGGTCAGGGCGAGCGACAACAGGGAGCGGTCGGCCTCCGCGGCGATCTCGGCGAGCGCCGCGACCGCCTCGAAATACTCGCGGTGCCAGTAACGATTCTGGTAGTGATCGTTGCCGTCGAAACGAGAGCCGGGAACGGGGTGCACGCCGTCGTGCTTGCCGGTCAACAGGCCGCCGGCCAGCGGATTGTACGCAACGATCGAGATCCCGAGATCTGCCGCGGCAGGGACGAATTCCTGTTCCAGGCCGCGGGCGAGCAGGTTGTACATCTGCTGCGAGACCGGCGTCGCCGGCAGCTTGTCGCGCTCCGCGATCCACGCGAGCTTGCACGCCTGCCAGCTGGCGTAATTCGATGCCGCGGCGTAACGCACCTTCCCTTGATCGATCAGACGCTGCATCGCGCCCAGGGACTCCTCCATGGGCGTTCCCGTATCCGGCGCGTGGAAGTAGTAGAGATCCAGGTAGTCCGTTTGCAGGCGCCGCAGGCTGTCCTCGGCCTGGGCCAGGATGTTGTGTGCCGACAGCCCGGCCGTGTCCTTGCGGTCGCCGACCTGGATCCCGACCTTGCTGGCCAGCACGAAATCGCTCCGGCGCTTGCCGATGATGCGTCCGAGAAACGCTTCCGCGGCGCCGGCACTGTACATATTGGCGGTGTCCAGGAAATTGACCCCGTTATCCCGGCACAGGTCGATCATGCGGGCAGCGTCGGACTCGTCGGTCTGTGCGCCGAACGTCATCGTACCCAGGCAGATGCGCGATACGTTCAGTTCGGTGTTCGTTAACTTGATTCTTTGCATGGTTTATTCTGCGAGTACGTGTTTGCGCTTTGGTCCGGCACCGGATCCCGGGAGAGGCGAATGAATCCCAAAACTCACACAGGACTCCTGGCGGCGCTGGCGATACTGTCCGCGCCGGAGTGCATGTACGATGGCGCGCAGGTCGGCGGAGCCGCCGCCGCCGATGCCGCGCCGTGGTCCATGGCGGACGAGATTGCAGCGCGGATCGAGCTGCCGAAGATCCCCGGGCGCCGGTTCGACGTCGCGGACTTCGGCGCGGTACCCGACGACGGCCAGGACGACCGGCCCGCGATCCTGTCGGCCGTGGCCGCAGCTTCGGCAGCGGGTGGTGGACGCGTGATTCTGCCGGCCGGCCACTGGTACAGCGCCGGCCCGGTCGTCCTGCAGAGCCACGTCGAATTGCATCTCGACGACGGTGCCACGCTGTTGTTTTCGCCGCACGCCGCCGACTATCTGCCGATGGTCAGGACGCGCTGGGAAGGCACGATGATGCTGGGCTATTCGCCCCTGATCTACGCCGCGGACGTCGAAGACGTGGCGATCACCGGCAAGGGACTGATCGACGGCAACGCGGACAGCGAATTTCACGGCTGGAACAGCGATGCCCACGACCCTCGGTTGCCGCAGGCCGACATCCTGCGGCTGCGGAAGATGGGCGCGGACGGCGTTCCCGTCGCAGAACGCGTCTTCGGGGAGGGCAGCTACCTGCGCCCCAGCGCCATCCAGTTCCTGGGTGCCCGCCGTGTCCTGCTCGAGGACTATACGATCAGGAATTCGCCGTTCTGGGTCGATCACCTGGTGTTTACGCGGCATGCCACCGTGCGCCGCATCAACGTCGACAGCCACCGGGGCAACAACGACGGCGTCGACGTAGATTCGTCGAGTTACGTGCTGATCGAGAACAATCGCTTCCGGACCGGAGACGACAGCGTCGTCGTGAAGTCGGGCCGCGACCGGGACGGTCGCGACATCGGTGTGCCCAGCGAATATGTCGTCGTCAGGCACAACGACATGGGCGGCGAGGACGGGATCGCGCTCGGCAGCGAGATGTCCGGCGACATCCGCTTCGTCTTCTTCGAGGACAACGTACTGCACAGCGGTTCGTCGGCAGTTCGTTTCAAGGCCAGCCTCGACCGGGGCGGCGTAGTGGAGCACATCCGCGTGAGGAACCTGTTCGTCGAGGATTTTGGCACCTTGTTTTGGTTCCAGCTCATCCGCGGCGACGAGACCGACGGCCGGTTCCCGAGCACTTATCGCGACATCGTTTTTGAGGATATACGGGCCGGGAGCGTCGGGCGGGTATTGACCGTCGATGCGCCGGCCGCCGTGCCGCTGCGCGACGTGACCCTGCGCAACGTGTCCGTG
>JBAUVS010000385.1:0-4147 GCA_049583345.1 Woeseiaceae bacterium | reverse complement strand
CATTAATATCTTGGTCTAGGGAAATTCTGATTAATTCGTCATTGCGAGGAGCGAAGCGACGCGGCAATCCACAGGTCGTTGATCTCAAACACTGGATTGCTTCGCTTCGCTCGCAATGACGAATCGTCTTTCATTTAATCAGAGTATCCCGAGTTCAGTAATGGATGCTTTCGTCGTGTGCCTTCCATCTATTCATCCGGCTTGATTTTGTTGAAATTTCTCCAGTGATGGTCACCCCGGTACCGAGCCGATCAGCCTGAGAATTTCCGAACCCCCAAACAGGAATGACGCTTTACGTCCAGTCCATAGCGTATTACATTGTAATACATGAATGCCATTACCGTTCGGCTCGACAAGAAACTCGAGGCAGAACTCAAGGCGCTCGCCAAACGCACCGGGCGCCCGAAAAGCGAGCTGATTCGTGACGCATTGCGGCGCCAGCTGGCCATCGCGCGCTTCCAGGAACTGCGGCAGAAGGTAGCGCCTTTCGCCGAGGCCCGGGGCTGGCTTACCGACGAGGACGTGTTTCAAGACCTGTCGTGACGAGCTTCCCGGACACCAATGTCCTGGTAGCCGCATTTGCAACGCGAGGCCTTTGTGAAGACGTTCTTCGCTCCGTGCTCGCCGAGCATCGCGTGCTCACATCGGAGTTCGTCCTGGAAGAGTTACACCGAGTTCTTGCCGAGAAACTGCGCATGCCACAAGGCGAAGCGGCGAGGGTCTGCGAATTCGTTCGACAAAATGCGGAAATCATCGATCCGGAAACAGCGGCAACGTTGCCCGAGCGGGATCTCGATGATCGGTGGATTCTCGCCGCAGCCATCCAGGGCCAGGCGGATGTCCTCGTCAGCGGCGATCGGGACCTTCTCGAAATCGAGGACGCAGTAGTCGCAATCGTATCGCCGCGCGGATTCTGGGAACGTGTGCGCTAACGACTCAAGAATCCGCGACTGTCCGACGCCTGACTTTGTCGCGCAAAGATCGTAAGTCGCCAAGACACTGTCCGGCTAGCCAGTTCCGCAAGAATCCTTCGCATGGTGACCAGAGTGCTTGTCACACTTTTGTCACAGAACGTGATCCAGCGTGATCCGTGGAAACTGCACGGCCCTGGTCCATACCAACTGCTGTTTGCTGCCTGACTTGAAAGTCGCATTGGACAATTCTAAGGAGGATTCGGCGGAGCGCCTTTCGACCGTGTCGACTGCGGCGCCGGAGGCTTGACACAACGCAAGACGAACGCCAGCACTTCAGCGTAACCCTGGCGTATGTCCGCCATTGCCAGCTTTCCAGATCAGTGCAGGTAGTCAGGTCCGATTACGGGGATCGCCGGGCGGGGAAGTTCGGTACTGCATTCGAAATTGACCGCCGAGGACTTGTCGCCCGCTCCGCTATACACGGCGTAAGCCGGATACGGACACAGCGGACGAGTGTATTCAACCGGCGCCGCCGGATCACCGTTCGTATGCCGTTCCGCAACGATGCGGTCCGGGATCTTGCCGCGCTCGACCCAAGCCTCGAGTACCGCTTGCATATCGAATATTGTGGGGCCGGGCCCTCCCCAACAGTGATTGAGGCCCGGAACGAGAAACAGCCGGTAAAAGTCGTTTACGCGGTCGAACTCGGCAACGACGCGCTGATAATAGCTGATCGAATCGGCAACCGGCACGACCGGGTCGCTGAGGCCGTGATATTGTATTAGTTTGCCTCCGGCTGCTCGAAAACGGCGAAGGTCCGGGTCCATCGCATTGATCGTGTCAGCCAGCCGATCATCCGTCACGCGCATGTCGGCATCGAAATCGAAATCCCACCAATCCCAGTCGGGATCGTCAAATACCCATGACTGCCAGAAACTCGCTCTGGCAGGCTGTCGTGAATTACGCGGATCCGCCCAGTACAGACTCCAGCCCGGGAGGCCGGGCGGGCCGCCGGCAGCTTCGCTCCCGGGCGTCTGGCCAAAGTAGATACGCTCGCCCGTGCGGGAATTGCGGGGACCGTCGTATAGGGATCGCAAGGCTTCGGCCTGCCGGGCGTCGAGGCAGTTCATATCGTCGTGGTCGCGACAAAGCAGGGTCCCGGGATCAAATTGACAGGTCAGGGGATCATCGAGAAACGGATCAGACGGCAGACCGCCGGATCGATTTCCGTTCATCGTACGGCATGCATCCAGGACCGCCTTGTTGATCAGGGCAAGCTTGTCTGCGGGGATGATCGCCGTCGCGTCGGGGGTTTGTTCATGATTGCGCAGAAACTGCCACAGGAAACCCGCATTCAGGTGCGTGCGGTTGTTGCCGGGATCTCCGGCGATGATCCCGTCGAAATCGTCGGGGTATCTCTGAGCCTCCATCAGTGCCTGGTGACCGCCGGTCGAGCAACCAGCGAAGTACGCATGTTCTGGTTGCCGACTGTAGAACTTCTTCACGATAGCCTTGGACTGTAACGACGTCGTGTGCACCGCGCGATGTCCCCAGTCGACGATCGACTCCGGCCGACCTCGAGCGAATGCCGGATCGTCACCCTTGTGTCCCGTGTCCGTTCCTACGGTCGCATACCCGTGCCGCAAACCTTCTGCCATCGGCAGGTACGCGATCGACGAGCCGTATCCGCCATTGCCGTACATTTCCAGCTTGCCGTTCCAGCCGGAGACGGGGAGCCAGACCTCGAACCCTATCTCCGACCCGTCGACAGGAGCTGCCGTCCCTAGCACGCGGCAGAAAGCTGGCAGATCGTCGATCGACGACGGCTCGTAAAAGTCCGGATGCTCGATCCGGAACGAGCCGCCGGAGACGAGCTCTGTCGAGTCTACGTGTGCGTTCTCCAGCTGCACTTCCTGCATATCCGCGCAGTTCGGCCGAGCTTCCTTGTCCGCAGCTCGTCCTACTACCGACCCGCCGCACGCACTTGCCGACAGAACCAGCATGATCGCGACTACCTTTACGCACGTCATCCTCATACTAAATCACCAGCAACCCGAGTAGCGTCGCAACTGCAACCATGAAGAGCGACGTCGCGAACAAATAAGGAATTGAGAACCGCTGATGATCAGCCAGATCAATGCCAGCAAGGCCGATCAGCAGGAATGTAGCCGGCGTCAGAGGACTCACCGGAAAGCCCGTCGTCATTTGACCCAGCAGGGCCGCGTGAGCCATCTGCAACCCGCCCGTACCCGCCGTATCTGCCACACCCGCCAACACCGGCAGTACGCCGAAATAGAAAGAATCCGGGTCGAAGACCAGGCTGAGCGGCATTGCCAGCACGCCCAGGATGACCGGCAGCCAGCTCGCCGCCGCGGTCGGCACCGAGGCGGCTCCCGCCGTCGCCATTGCATCCAGCATGCCCGTGCCGCGCATGATCCCCGTGAATGCGCCCGCAGCAAACAGGATGGAAGCCATCATTAGCGCGGCTTTCGCATGGGCATCGATTCGCTCGCGCTGCCGATCGACGTTTGGATAGTTGATACTCATCGCCGCCACAACACCCAGCATGAACGCCACGACTGGATGCAGGAGGCCGGTGATCATCGCAGCCATGACGAGCAGCGTGACCGCCAGGTTTGCGACGAACCGCCAGAATCCCCGGTTCTCCGGAAGCGTAGCCGCTCGCACGCCCGCCGCCGCCGAGGCGACACTCGCGATGCGGCGCCGTTCCCGTACCCCGAGCATGGCGGCACACGCGATAACGAACAGCAATCCGGATATATGTACCGGGATTAGTGGTCGGTAGAGCTCCATGACGTCCATATGCAGCGCCGTTGCCGCGCGAATCGTCGGACCGCCCCACGGCAGCATGTTGTTTACCCCGGCCCCCATAGCAACCGCGCAGGCAAGGACGCGGCGGTCCATACCGAGTTCCTCGTACAGCGGCCGAAGCGCGGGCACTGCGATAAGGAAAGTCACGGCCCCCGAGCCGTCGAGATGAACAATCGCGGCGAGAACAACCGTCCCGACGACGATACGCGGCGGACTGGACCCGACGATGGACAGAATCCCGTTAACGAACGGCGTGAACAAGCCAGCGTCGGACATGACGCCGAAGAAAATTATCGCGAATACGAACATGGCGGCCATGGGCGCCACCGATCGCACGCCGTCGACGATGTACCCGCTGATATCCGCACCGAATCCGCCGGCCAGCCCGGCGATTACAGGAA
>JBAUVS010000384.1:0-3512 GCA_049583345.1 Woeseiaceae bacterium | reverse complement strand
GTGGATGCCCTTCTCCGTCGCGATGCCGGTCAGTTCCCCGGTCTGGCGCTCGAGTTCGGGCTCCATGAGGTCGGCCGGCCGGCAGGTGATCGGCGCATCGCCTTCGAGCACGCGCGCCTGCAGTTCCGGGTCGACCGCCGCCGGTGTCGCGCCGTACTCGCCGCGCAGCAGGCACGCCGTCTCCTTGGTGATCGTCGCGTAGCGCTCGCCGGACAGCACGTTGATGACCGCCTGGGTGCCGACGATCTGCGAGGTCGGGGTTACCAGCGGCAGCATGCCGAGCTCCTTGCGCACGCGCGGGATTTCCTCGAGCACGGCATCGAACTTGTCGCTCGCGTTCTGCTCGCGGAGCTGGTTCTCGAGGTTGGTCAGCATACCGCCCGGCACCTGCGCGACCAGGATGCGCGAATCGATGCCTTTGAGGCTGCCTTCGAAGCGCGCGTATTTCTTTCTGACTTCGCGGAAATACGCTGCGATCTCCTCCAACAAAAGCAGGTCGAGGCCGGTGTCGCGTTCGGTGCCTTCGAGGATCGCGACCAGCGTCTCGGTCGGCGAGTGGCCGTAGGTCATGCTCATCGAGGAGATCGAGGTATCGATGTTGTCGATTCCCGCTTCCGCGGCCTTGACGCAGGTCGCCGTCGACAGGCCGGTGGTGGCGTGGCATTGCATGTGCACCGGGATCGACAGCGCTTCCTTCAGGCGGCTCACGAGCTCGAACGCGACGTAAGGCCGCAGCAGCCCCGCCATGTCCTTGATCGCGATGGAATGCGCGCCCATGTCCTCGATGCGGCGGCCGAGGTCGACCCACAGGTCGATCGTATGCACGGGACTCACGGTATAGGAGATCGTGCCCTGCGCATGCTTGCCGACGGCGATCGTCGCCCGGATCGCCGTCTCCAGGTTGCGCATGTCGTTCAGGGCGTCGAAGATGCGGAACACGTCGACGCCGTTCTCCGCGGCGCGCTCGACGAAACGCTCGACGAGATCGTCGGCGTAGTGCCGGTAGCCGAGGATGTTCTGGCCGCGCAGCAGCATCTGCTGCGGCGTGTTCGGCATCGCGGCTTTCAGGCGGCGGATGCGCTCCCAGGGATCCTCGCCGAGATAACGTATGCAGGCGTCGAAAGTCGCCCCGCCCCAGGACTCGACCGACCAGAAACCGACCCGGTCCAGCTTCTCGCAGATCGGCAGCATGTCGTCGATGCGCATGCGCGTCGCGAGCAGGCTCTGGTGCGCATCGCGCAGCACGACGTCGGTGATTCCCAGCGGTCGCGGCTCGCTCATCGCCCCGTGCCCTGGCTATCTGCGGCGATGCCGCGCAATGGCCGCGCCGATCGCCGCGATCTCGTCGTCGGAGACGCCCGCCTGGGCGGCGTGTGTGCGCAAACGCATCGAGATGCGCGACATGATCGCCATCGCCGCGACGAGCAGGCCGAGGAATGCGAACACGGTGCCCATGCCGACGATCATCAGGTCAAAACCTTGCATCAGGACACTGTCTGTCATCATCGCCCGATATTATTATTTGTTATCTCACGGTCGATTATACTGATTTGGCCTGCCTCCCATAGCATCGGACAGTGAGTCGCATCGCATCCATACTTCCCTTCCTGACCCTGCTGACCGGCCTGGCGCTGGCCGGCGCCGCGGCCTGCGCGGATGAGACGCCTCCCGAGCCGGACCCGGCAAAGCTCGAAGCCGAAGGCGCCGTGATCGGGAACATCGTCCTCAACAAGCTCGACGTCTTCGATACCTCCAATCCGAAAGAGAGCGCCTGGTTCTACCGCATGGCCAACAAGCTGCACATCATCACCAAGGACAAGGTGATCGAGAAGCAGCTCCTGCTGCAGCCCGGCGACGCGTATTCCAGGCGTCTGTCCGACGAATCCGAACGCATCCTGCGCGAGAATCACTACTTCTACGACGCGTCCATCAAGCCCGTGAACGAGCATGACGGCGTCGTGGATCTCGAGGTCACGACGCGTGACGTCTGGACCCTGAACCCGGGATTCTCCTTTGGCCGCAAGGGCGGCGAGAACACGACCTCGGTCAACGTCCGGGAGATCAACCTGCTCGGCACCGGGCAGCTGGTCCAGTTCTCGCGTTCGGAAGGCGTGGACCGGGTCTCGAAATCGGTCGAATACCAGAACCAGCACATCGGCCGGAGCTGGGTATCCGGGACCGCGGTCTATTCCAAGAATTCAGACGGCAACGAAACCTATCTCGAGGCCGTGCGGCCGTTTTACGCGCTCGACACGCGCTGGTCCGCCGGCAGTACCTACTCGGACTCCGAGCTGCGCAACGTGATCTACGATCTCGGCGAGCGCTACGCAGAATACCTGCAGGACAGCCGTTACGTGTCCGCGTTCGGCGGCTGGTCGGCGGGCCTCGACGGCGGCTGGGTGCGCCGCTACACGGCGGGCGTCGTCTATGACGAAGACCGTTTCGGCGCCGTGCCCGACGGCAGCCTCCTGTCGATCGTGCCGGGCGATCGCAAGCTCGTCTATCCGTTCCTCGGTATCGAGCTCCTGCAGAACAGCTACGAGACGACGACGAATCGCGACCAGATCGAGAAGACCGAGGATTACCTGACCGGGGCCCACTTCACCGCTTCACTCGGCTGGTCCGACGAGCGCTTCGGCGCGGACCGAAGCGCCCTCGTCTACTCGGCGAATTTCAGCGAGCTGCTGGGCTCGCTGGACGGCGCGGCACTGCAGCTGAATGCGGATGCCAGCGGCCGTCTCGAGCACGGCGCGAGCGTCAATTCGCTGATCGGCGTCGACGCCCGGTATTCGTATCGGGAATCCGAAAAGAGCACGACCTTCCTCAGCGTGTCGGGGACGATCGGGCACGACCTCGATCTCGACAACCTGGTGGAACTCGGCGGCGATACCGGCCTGCGCGGCTATCCGTTGCGCTATCAGACCGGCAGTTCGAAGGTGCTGCTGTCGGCCGAGCAACGCTATTTCTCGAACTGGTACCCGTTCCGGCTCGTGCGGGTCGGCGCCGCCGTGTTCTTCGACGTGGGCCGCACCTACGGCGACCATCCTTTCGGCGGCCAGGAGCTCGGCTGGCTGCGCGACGTCGGCATCGGCCTGCGCATCGCGCCGACGCGCACGGGCTCGGGCAGGATCGTGCACATCGACCTGGCCTTCCCGCTCGACGGCGACCCGACGATCGACAAGGTCCAGCTCATCGTGGAAACCAAGACCAGCTTCTAAGGAAACTCTGATTAATTCGTCATTGCGAGGAGCGAAGCGACGCGGCAATCCACAGGTCGTTGATCTCAAAAACTGGATTGCTTCGCTTCGCTCGCAACGACGTATCGCGCCGGCTGAGGACCTTCACCGGCCTGTTAGTGGCAGTATTCTTCTTTCTTGGCCTTGGCGTCGGCGATCGTCGCGGCCATTTCTTCCTTGGACAGGTATTCGCGCTCGCCCGCATCGTTCGTGCGGTACAGCTTCGGTGCGCCCTGGTAGGATTGATACGCCTCGGTCGCCTTCTTGCAGTAATAG
>JBAUVS010000383.1:0-8645 GCA_049583345.1 Woeseiaceae bacterium | reverse complement strand
CGTTACCGGTTGCTCGTCGAGCGGAGGCCGGGCCTCATCGAAAAGGTGAAACAGAAGGACGTCGCCCGCTACCTGGGGATCACGCCCGTCGCATTGAGCCGCATTCGCGCACGCTGTGCCGGCGATTGAATCCGGGCGCGGAGGTCGGGCGATGCGGGCGGATTCTCCTGGATCAGCTTGCTCCCTGCGCGTCTTGAGGGAACGCGGGCTCCGTGTAATGGTCTGCTAATAGCGGGACGATGGCGCAGCAGGGCGCCGAGCAAGGGGCCGAAGATGATTTCTCGCCGTGGCTTTCTGGTGGTCTCTCTGGCGTTGCCGGTCGGAGGGCTGGCGGACACGCCGGCGACGGTTCGGCTCCGTGTCGAGACGGACGGCGATTTCCTGGCCTTCAAGCCCGCGGAGCTCACCTGTCCGACCGGGGCACACGTCGAGCTGACCTTTCATCACGCCGGCAGCCGGATTGAACAGAAGCACGATTGGGTGCTGCTGCAGCCGGGCACGGCGGATGCGTTCATGCAGGCAGTGATGGACGCCGGCGAAGAACACGACTGGATGCCGCCGAACGATCCGAGGGTGATCGCAGCGACGCCAGAGATCGATCCCGGCGAATCGGTGACGATCGAGTTCACCGCGCCGCCGCCCGGAGACTATCCTTACGTTTGCACGTACACCGGGCACGGCGAGGTCATGCGCGGTGTGTTGCACGTTATTGCCCAGCGAAACTCTGATTAATTCGTCATTGCGAGGAGCGAAGCGACGCGGCAATCCACAACTCGTTGATTTCGAACATTGGATTGCTTCGCTTCGCTTGCAATGACGAATCGTTTTCCAAGTAATCAGAGTTTCCCCAGGCAGATCGCAGTCGGTTTGCTCTATCCGAGGAGATGACACTCATGGTTTCAGGTAACAGACGGTTCTTGCTGGCAGCCGCATTCGTGTTGCTGACGTCGATGGCGCTGCAGGCGCATGCGCAGGTCCAGCTCACCGAGCCGGACGACGTCCGCACCGGCTTGCGGGTATTGAATCAGGTCGTCGGTCACACCGGGCGCCTCATCGATGCCGGCAAGTACGACACCGTGCCGCACGAGCATCACGAGATCGTGGAAGGCGCCGAAATCCTGCGCGAGGCGCTTGCCGACGAGCCCGACGGCTTCCGAAACGAGGTCGACGGCCTGCTCAACGAGGTCGTTGCAGCGTCGAGCGCGCTCGCCGACGCGAGCAAGACGCACGACGAGGGCAAAACCGCCACCGCGCACATGGCGCTCGCAACAGCGGTACACAAAGTACTCGACGAGTTCCCCGAGGATCTGCAGCCTGATCCCAGGTATTAGGGAAACTCTGATCAATTCGAAATGGAGTCGTCATTGCGAGTGAAGCGAAGCAATCCAGTGTTTGAAACCAACGACCTTTGGATTGCCGCGTCGCTTCGCTCCTCGCAAAGACGAATTGATCAGAGTTTCCTTAGTGTCCTGCCCTGGCGCCGAACTCGATCGTCACCCGGAGACCCGGGGCGGCATCTCCGAGATCGAGCCGGGCACCGTGCAATTCGGCGATCGCCGCGACCATGCTGAGACCGAGGCCTGAGCCCGGCGTCGTGCGGCTCGCGTCGAGCCGCATGAACGGCTCCAGCACACGCTGCCGGTCTGCGGCAGGGATGCCGGGCCCGTTGTCGATCACTTCGATGCGCGGCGTGTTGCTCTCCGATTCCGCGCGAACGACGATCTCCGTGCCGGCTGGCGTATGCCGCATCGCGTTTTCGATCAGGTTCGCGACCGCCTGCATCAGGAGATCTGCGTCTCCCACGACCTCGCAATTCGCGCTCGCGTCGAAGGTCAGCGCGTGTCCGGATTCTTCCGCGTCCGGACGGTAGGCATCCGCCACCTTCTCCACCACGCTGGCGAGGTTCAGCTCGTTCATGTGATCGCGTGAAGAACTGGAACGGATCTCCGACAGCCGGAGCAGGGCGCCGAAGATCCGGAGAATCTCGTCGACCTTGCGCTGGGCGGCGTCGATCGCCTCGATTTGTTCGGCACGGGAAGCGGCAGACTCCGCCTCCTCCAGGCGTTGCTGGAGATGGGTTATCGGCGTACGCAAGTCGTGCGCGATGTCTCGCGAGACTCTGCGCACGTCCGCCATGAGTTGTTCGATGCGATCGAGCATCGCGTTCACCGCGATCCCGATCCGCTCGATGTCGCTGTTGGAGCTCTCCCGCACGGGGAAGCGCGCCTCGATATCGCCTGCCGCGACCCGGGCCAGTGTCGCATCGAGCAGCGCCATCCCCGACAGGGCACGTTTGGCGACGAGGATGCCGACGACAAGACTGGCCAACAGGGCGAACCCGCCGACCGCGGCGAGTGTTGTCAAAACCGACTGCTGAACGGCACGAGCGCGCCCGAAGTCATCTCCGACGGAGAGTTCCACGCCGTCGCCGAGCTTCTCCGTGAGCACCAGCATCTCGCGACGCTTCTCGGCGCCGACGGAATCTTCGCTGACCTGGAAGTGGCGCCAGCCTTCGGGGCCGTGCATGCCCGGAAAATCACCCACCAGCGGGGCGCCGGCTGAATCCGCCATCCAGTATTCGAAGGCACCGGGACGTTCGGCGCGGGCCCTGACCGCGGCGACGGCCGCATCGAGACCCTCCGTCTGGTATTCGGTCTCGATGGCGGACACTTCGAGCTGGATGGCCTGGCGCAGCTCCGACTCCGCCGTGTTCCGGGTAGCCGCCCAGATGGCGACGCCCGCGAAAAGGAAGGCTGCAATTATAAGGACTGCGAAGACGAACGAGAGCCTCGCGCTCGTCGACCGCAGCAGTGCGTCAATGCGCACGGATCACGTAGCCGGCGCCGCGAACCGTCTTGATCAGGGGCGGATCGTTGCCGCGGTCGATCTTCCCTCGAAGCCTGCAGATGTGGGATTCCACGATGTTCGAACCGGGATCGAAATGAAAATCCCAGATCGCCTCGAGCAGCATCGTCCGCGTCACGACGGAGCCGGCATGCATCACCAGGTATTCCAGCAGCTGATATTCGCGTGGCTGCAGATTGACGGCATCGCCACCGCGCGTAACGCGGCGCCTGAGCCGATCGATTCGCAGGTCACCCACGCTGAGCTCCGAGCCTTCCTCCCGGAGCGGAGGGCGGCGCGACAGCGCGCTGATACGGGCCTTGAGTTCGGCGAAAGAGAACGGCTTTGCCAGGTAGTCGTCCGCGCCCGCGTCGAGTCCTTCGACACGATCCTGCACCGCATTCAGCGCCGTCAGGAACAGCACGGGAACGCGCGAGCCGGCGGCCCGCAGCGCCCTGACCACGGCGACACCGTCCAGTCCGGGCAGCATGCGGTCGACGATCAGGAGGTCCGGACTGCCTTCGGTCGCGTGATGCAGGCCGTCGACGCCGTCCGTTGCAATGTCGAGCACGTGGCCCTCGGCGCGCAATCCCCTGGCGATGTGCGCCGCGGTCTCCGCGTCGTCTTCGATGAGCAGGATATGCATCAGTCGTCTTCCCGGATGTCCGAGTTTAGAGGCTCGGCCTGGGCCGCGCCAGAATGCCGGAATGCAAGCACCAGCGGCGGCAGCAGGAACAGGCTCAACACCGTGGAAGTCGCCAGGCCGCCGAGGATGACCTCGGCCATCGGGCCCTGTACCTCGCGGCCTGCTTCACCCGTGCCCAGCGCAACCGGCAGCATGCCGAGCGCGGTCACCAGGGCCGTCATCAGGATCGGCGTCACGCGTTCGGTCGTCGCCCGCAATACGGTCTCCAGCCCCCATGCCGCACCTTCGCGTTCGACCAGGAAATCCGTGTGCGCGACGAGCAAGATCGCGTTGCGCGCGGTTATGCCGAACAGCGTCACGAATCCGACGAGTGCGCCCAGCGAGACGACGCTCCCGGTCAGTGCGACGGCAGCGATCCCGCCGGCCATGGCCGACGGCGCGCTCGACAGGATCAGGATCGCGGGGCGCAGGCCGCCGAAGGCCATGACGAGCAATGCGATGATGCCGGCGGCCGCGATCGTCACGTTGATCGCAAGCTCGCGCCGTGCGGCGGCCTGCCCCTCGGCGACGCCGGAGTACTCGAGGTACACGTCCGCGGGCAGTTTGACGCCGGCCGCGATCGCCGTCTTGACGTCGGCGGTGAATCCGCCGACGTCGGCGCGTTCGGTGTTCGCCGTGACGACTTGCCGGCGGCGGCCGCCATCGTGCGAGATCGTGGCGCGACTCGTCGTCAGCGAGATCGACGCGACGCTCGAGAGCGGCGCGAGGCCGCCGCCCGTACTCCGGACCAGGATACTGCCCGCGGCCTCGGGATCGGTCGTGAGTGCCGACGGCAGCACGAGGGATACCTCGGTGATCCGTTGGCCATCGGCCACTTGTGAGACGGGCAGCCCCTGGTAGGTCGCTTCGATCGCATCGTAGGCATCGGTCGGGCTCACGCCGCGTTGCGCCAGCGCCGCGGCGTCGAGATCGATCGCGAGGCCCGGCGCGCCGGGTGGCGTCTTGACCTGGACGTCGACCGCGCCGGGGACCTTGCGTAGGGTGGCTGCGATCGCCGCGGCGACGCGGTCCAGTGAGTCGAGGTCGGGCCCGTACGCGCTGACGACGAGCGCCGCGGTCTCTCCGGACAGCGACTCGCCGATACGATCTCCCAGGAAGGTCAAGGCCTCGGTCTGCAGCCCGGGGTAGGACGCCAGCACGCCGCGGATGCGCTGGAGAATCTCGTCCTCTTCGCTGCCGCTGACCGGCCCCAGCTCCACGTGCATCTCGCTGACGTTGGGTGGAAACGTGTCTTCAGCAGACTCGGCGCGTCCGATCTGATGCTCGACGGTCGCGACTCCCGGGATCGCAAGCAAGTCCTTCGAGACGTGGCTGCCGATCGTCTTCATCCATTGCAGGGAGGCGCCGCTCGGGCCGGCCACCGACAGCACGTAGTGGCGTTCCCGAAAGGCCGGCAACAGCTCGGAGCCGAATGACAGGAAGCCGACCACGGACGCGACTCCCAACGCCGCGATCGTGACCAGCGCGATGCCGGGCCGCTTGCAGAATGGCCTCAATACCCGCGTATGCCAGGCTTTCATTGCGAGCAGCAAGTGCGGTTCGTCGGGCGGGCGTACGTGTCGCAACAGCAGGTACGCGAGCGCCGGGGTTACGGTAATCGCGACCAGCAGCGAGGCGAAGGTGGCCAGCACGAAGGAGGCGGCAAGCGGTGCAAAGAATGCACCCTGCAGCCCCGACAACAGGAGCACCGGCGCCATCGTCAGCGCCAGCACGAGGGTTGCGTACACCACGGGCGCGCGGACTTCGACCAGAGCTTCCAGGATGACGTGCCGGGTATCGCCGACCGTGTGTTCGCGCAGCCGCCGCAGCGTATTCTCCGCCCCGATGACGGCGTCGTCGATGACGACGCCGAGCGCGACCGCCAGTCCGCCCAATATCATCGTGTTGATCGTGACCCCGAAGGCCTCGAAGACGACCATGGCGGCAAGCAGCGACAAGGGGATCGATACGAACGCGACGATCGCGACGCGCATATTGCGTGTGAAGGCGAACAGGACGGCGGTAATCAGCGCCGCGCCGAGCAGCAGATCCAGCCGGATCCCGGCCAGCGCGGTTTCGATGAAGTTGGCAGGACGATGCAGTGCCGGGTACACGGTGATGCCCTGCGCCTCGAGCGACGGCCTCAGTTCCGCGAGCGCGGTTTCGACCGCGTGCGTGACGGTCAGCGTGTTGGCCCCGTACTGGCTCGACAGCGTCAGCAATACGCCGGGTTTGCCCATGATGGTGGCGTCACCGAACTTCGGCGTCGGCGCATCGACGACATCGGCGATGTCCCCGAGCAGGATGCGGTCGCCCGGCCGGGGCGCGACGACGGCGGCGGCGAGTTCCTGTGCGGACAGCGCCGCGGCATGCGGTTCGACGACGACGCGTTGTGCGTCCGTGTCGATGTAGCCTCCGCCGCGGACCTCGGTAGCGGAACGGATCGCCGCGACGACGTCGGAGAGTGCAAGCCCGCGCGCGAGCAGCTCGTTGCCCCGGACGCGCACCTCGATGCGCCGCAGGTCTCCGCCGTACACGTTGACGCGCGCGACGCCGGGCGTGGAGAGGAAACGCGGACGCACGATCCACTGCGCGATATCGCGCAATTGCATCGGCGACAGCGAATCGCTGACGAGGCCGACCTTGAGCAGGTCCATGGTCGACGACGTCAGCGGCGACAGCGTGGGCGCGCCGACACCGGCGGGCAGCCGGTTGGCGGCCTCGGCGAGCCGTTCGGCGACCACCTGTCGCGCGCGGTACGGATCCTCGCCTTCGCGGAACGTGACGTCCACGACCGCGAGCCCCTGTGCCGATCGCGAGCGGACGGCCGCGACGCCGGTCGCCCCGTTGATCGCATCCTCGAGCGGCTTGGTGACCAGCATCTCCACCTGGCCGGCCGACATGCCGGGTGCCTCGACCTGTACGCTCGCCTGCGCAGGGACGAATTCGGGGAAGACCTCGAACTCGGTCTGAGTCAGCCGGAACGTGCCGTACACGACCAGGAACACCGACAACAGCAGGACGAGTATCGGGAATTCGAGCGCCTTGGCTACGATCGTGCGCAGCATCGCACTCAGTCCTCGTCGGCCTCGTCGCCTTCAGGTCCCTTGCGCTCGACGGCGACCAGGGATCCGGCACCGCGGACGACGACCTCTGTTCCGGGCGGGAGTCCGGCGGGCACGAACCAGCCGTCCTGCACTTGGTGCGCGTCGACAACTTCGCGGCGTTCGAAGGACTCGTCGCCGGTGCGGACGTAGACCCAATCGCTGCCGTCCAGCCGGACGATCGCGGATCGCGGCAGCACGACACCCGTGATCTTGCTGCCCGTCTCGATCGAACCGCTGAATACGCGACCCGGCCGCAGCGTCCCGGCCAGCGTGCCGCGCACGACGCAGTAAAGTCCGATCGTCTGCATGCGCGGATCGGCCGTGCCGGAGAGTCCCAGCGGATCCGCCGCTATGGGCGGCTGGCCGGCCGTGGCCTCGACGAGGACTCGACCCTCGATACCCTCCGGGTGCTGCGGTGCATCGGCACGCAACAGTGCCGCGTCGCCGGCGGCGACCGCATTGACGAGGGCGCTGCGCTGTTCGGCCGTCATCGCGCCGAAGGCAGGACTCCATTCGAGCGCCAGTCGTCGCCGGAGCAGCGTGAGCGACGCGTTGTCGGCCGCCGCCTTCGCCCGCGCCGCTTCGAGCGCCTGTTGCGATGCGCTCTGATCTTGCGCCGCGAGGCTCGTCGTCCGGTGCAGTTCCTGGTCCGACGAGGCTGCGGCGATCGTCGCCCCGGCGAGGTCCGAATCGAGCATCGCGAGCGGTCCCGGATCGATCGTGCGGATGACGGCCGGTACACTGTCGCGCGTCGTGCGCTCGGCGAGTGCCTCGCTCTCGACGCCCATCCTTCCCTGGGCAGGCTCGCTCAGGCTGACGGCGATCGCCTCCGTGCCGGGCGACGCCGTAGCGGGCGATGCTTGTGAGTGAGCAGACAGGGCCGCAAGGAGCAGGGCGTGCCATAGGCGCTTCATCGATCGCTCTCCGTCGAGGGTGTGAACAGGGTGGAACCGATAACGGTCTCGGGCGGCCGCAGCGGCCGGCGCAGCGCATCCTCGAGCGCCGCTTCGGCGTTCAGCACGGTGCCGGCAGCGGTAATTTCGTCGAGCTTCGCCGTCAGCAATCCCGCCTGCGATGCCGCCCAGTCGGCCCGGTTGATCGCACCGGCGTCGAATTCCACGTCGGCCTGGCGTGCGAGCGCCATCGCGGTGGGTAGTGTTTCGCTGCGGACGAGGTCGAGGGCGGCGAGGGCGGCGCGATAGTCGGCGTCGGCCCGGGCGATGCTCGAGGTGACGGCGGCGACGGCTGCTTCGAGTTGTTTGCCGGCCTCGACTCGACGCGCTTCGGCGGCGGCGATCATGGCATGCGCGCGGTCCGAAGTCGGCAGAGTGAGCGACAGGTTGAACGGCAATTTTGCAAGGCCGCGTTCCCACGTATAGCCCGGCCCGAGACTCACCTGCGGGTATTGTGACGCCACCGCGACGCGCAGCGCGGCTTCGGAGCGGTCGTAGGCGGCCGTCGCCTGCAGGATCTCCGTACGAAGCTCGAGCGAACTCGCAACTTGTGCGGGGGTGACCGCGGGCAGGGCCGGCAGGTCCGCGGTGGGCGCGGTGGCGATGCGGTCAGCCTCGATCGCATCCGAAGGGAGCCCGAGCGCCGCGAGCAGGTCGACGGTCGCCCGCGAAATGGCGGCCCGCGCGCCGAGTTCGGTCTGCAGACTGCCGGACAGGTCGGCGCGGACTCGGTCGAGTTCGAGACGGGACACCTCGCCGGCGTCGACGCGGCGGCGCACGGCATCGAACTGGCGGCGACGTATCGCCACGAGCCGGGACGCGACGTCCGCTTCCCGGATCGATACGGCACGCTTGTCGAAGGCTCGCCGAACGGCCATGCGTACGGACCAGACCGCCGCGGCATAGTCGAATTCCGCCGCTCGGGCCGCGACGTCTGCCGCTTCGATCCGTCCTTCGCGCCGTCCGCCCCGGTCGAGCAGGAAATCGGACGCAATCCCGTACAGCCAGTTCGAGGTTTCGGGCGGATTGAAGGCGTATTCGGCCGTGAGGCTCAGG
>JBAUVS010000382.1:0-6510 GCA_049583345.1 Woeseiaceae bacterium | reverse complement strand
CCGGTGCTGCGGCTCCGGCGCCGTCGTGTCCCAGTCTTCGCGCCACTCCTGCAGCTGACCGGCATGGCCGATGCGATCCGGCGCGAGCTTCTCCCGCGCCGCCAGCTCGCGGGCCCGGAAATCCGCGTCGCGGCCGAGGATGCGGGCCGCCGCCGCGGTCTCCGCGAACAGGTCGCGCAGGATCTGGTTGTCCATCGCCGGGCCACGCGCGATCGAGACGCCGGGGTGATGCGCGTGCTCGGGGGAGAGCGACGGGCTCGTCTGAAGCGCGCCATCCGCCGGATCCTCGACGAGGTTTTCCAGGAAAAACTGTGCCGAACCCGCGAGCCACGGGTAGACGCGATCGAGGAACGCGGTATCGCCGGTGAATTCGTAGTGTTGCCAGAGTTGCGTACAGAGCCAGGCGCCGCCCGTCGGCCACAGACCCCAGAACGCGCCGTCGATGGGCCCCGGCGCACGCCAGAGGTCGGTGTTGTGATGCGCGACCCAGCCGCCGGTGCCGAATTGCTCGCGGGCGAAACGCGCGCCGGTCTCGGCGAGGTCGCCGATCAATCCGAACAGCGGTTCGGTCGTCTCGCCGAGCGCCGTCGGCTCCGCGGGCCAGTAATTCATCTCGGTGTTGATATTGATGGTGTATTTCGAGCCCCACGGCGGATCCGTGGAGTCGTTCCAGATGCCCTGCAGGTTGGCCGGCTGGGAGCCCGGCCGCGAGCTCGAGATCAAGAGGTAGCGGCCGTACTGGAAATACAGCGCCGCGAGCGCCGGATCCTCTCCGGATGCGAAATGCCTGACGCGGGCGTCGGTCGGCAGCCGGGCCGCCTCCGAACTGCCCAGGTCCAGCGACACGCGCCGGAACAGGCGCCGATGTGCCGCGACATGATCGGCGCGCAGTGCGGCGAAATCGTGTTTCGCGGCGGCCGCGAGCGCCTTTTTCGTCGCCGCCTCCGGATCGCCGCCGACGTCATCGTAATGCCGGTAACTCGTCGCCGCGGCCAGCAGGATCAGCACCTCGTCGGCGCCGCGCACATGCAGTTGGGCGTCGGATGCCGTCACGCGGCCGCGCTCGCCCGGCACGAGGAGCCGCAGCCGGGTCTCGAATCGCAATGCCGCCGGGATGCCCGGCGCAGCGATATTGCGTCCGGTCATCACCAGCGTGTCGTCTCCCTCGCTGTGCACCGCGGCAGGCAACGGCGACTGCAGGCCGAGCGACAGCGTCAGCGCACCCGACTCCCGCCACGGCGCCGGATCGGCCGCCGTCAAGCGGATCACCAGCACCTGGTCGACCGGACTGACGAAAGCCTCGCGTCGATATCTCGTGCTGCCGACCGTGAAGCGCGTGCGCGCGATTGCCGTATCGAGATCGAGCTCGCGACGATAGTCGGTCACGGCCTCGGGCTCGCTCATCGTGATCAAGAGGTCACCCATCGTCAGGTACGGCGCCTGCCGGAGCGGCACCGACATGAAGGACCGGTCCGCGAGATCCTGTGCCTCCTTATAGCGGCCGTTCGTCAGCAGCTTGCGGA
Source organism: Woeseiaceae bacterium (assembly GCA_049583345.1). GTDB lineage: Bacteria > Pseudomonadota > Gammaproteobacteria > Steroidobacterales > Woeseiaceae > UBA1847. The sequence continues at coordinate 4,987 of JBAUVS010000382.1, read as the reverse complement.
TCTCCGGCAGCGCGACACGCCCCGCGGGATTCGCCGGATCGTAGGGTCCGCCGGCCCACAACGTATCCTCGTTCAGCTGGATGCGTTCGAGACCGGTGCCGCCGAAGACCATCGCACCGAGCCGGCCATTGCCGATCGGCAGCGCCTCGACCCATTGCGCCGCGGGCTGCTCGTACCAGAGCACGGGCCGGGCGGAATTATCGCCGGCCACGGCGTTGCACACCGGAGCAAGGGCAAGCAGCAGTAACCTCCGCACGCGCAACACCCGACCCACCTCCGGACTTTCGTTTGCAGCAGCGCGCAGCTTAGCGTATCGGGGACAAGCGGTCAGATTTCATCGCGAATCGTGCAAACCCAATGCCGACGCACCGACCCGGATTGTTACAATGAGCGGCTCTGTTGACGAATGAGCGGAGTAATCGAATGAAATTGGCCATTGCCGGCGCCGGCGCCTTCGGCATCAAGCACCTGGATGCGCTCCGGAAAATCGACGACGTGGAAGTGACGGCCGTGGTCGGTCGGCGACCCGACGCGACGCAGCAGGTTGCCGACAAGTACGGCATCGCAAACGTGTTCACCGAGCTCGACGACGCACTGGCACTGGACGATGTCGACGCCGTGATCCTCTGCACGCCGACGCAGATGCACGCCGAGCAGGCCATCGCCTGCATGGAAGCGGGCAAGCACGTCGAGGTCGAGATCCCGCTGGCCGATTCGCTCGCCGACGCCGAGGCGGTCGACAAGGTCCAGAAGAAGACCGGCCTGACCTGCATGGTCGGCCATACCCGCCGCTTCAATCCGTCGCATCAATACGTCCACCACAAGATCGCGGCTGGCGATCTCAGCATCCAGCAGATGGACGTGCAGACCTACTTCTTTCGGCGCAGCAACACGAATGCGCTGGGCCAGCCGCGCTCCTGGACCGATCACCTGCTCTGGCACCACGCGGCGCACACCGTGGACCTGTTCCTGTACCAGACCGGCGAGGACGTCGCCGAGGCGCACGCCGTGCAGGGACCGAAGCATCCGGACCTCGGCATCGCGATGGACATGTCGATCCAGCTCAGGACGACCGGCGGCAAGATCTGCACGCTCTCGTTGTCTTTCAACAACGACGGCCCGCTCGGGACCTTCTTCCGCTACATCTGCGACAACGGCACTTTTCTCGCCCGCTACGACGATCTCGTCGACGGCTACGACAAGCCCATCGACGTCTCGGACGTCGACGTCTCGATGAACGGCATCGAGCTGCAGGATCGGGAATTCGTCAGTGCGATTCGTGATTCAAGGGAACCCAATGCCTCGGTCGCACAGGTGCTGCCCTGCTACCGGGTGCTGCACGACATCGAGCAACAGCTCGGCGACTGAAAGCGATCCCGAATGGATTCAGTCCCCGCTTGCGATCTCGTGAGTCGGCTCGCGGTACTTGAGCAGCACGAGCATTACGATCGCGAGCAGTGAGCCGCTGCCCATGATCAACGATACGGCGGGTAATCCCATTCCCGCAACGAACAGGTAGCCGGCGACAATCGGCGCCAGCGCGGCACCGCCGCGTCCGACACCGATGACGAAACCCGTACCGCTGGCCCGGAGTTCGGTAGGAAAGGACTGCGCGAACATGGCGTACAAACCGACGATGCCGGCATTGGTGAAGAATCCGGCGGCTGCCGCAACCAGCGACAGACTGGACAGGTCAGCCGGAGTATGGCCGAAGGCCGCCACGAAGACCGTCGCAAACACCATCGTTATGATAACGAGACCCCGTACTCCGAATTTCTGCGTCAGTAGCCCCAGCAGAATCGCTCCCGAGATTCCGCCGACGTTCGACCATACCAGCACACCGCCGGCTGACGACGGATGGAAACCCATGTCGACGACAAGTTTCGGAATCCACTTGATGTAGAAGTAAAAGGTCATGATGTGCGCGAAATAGGCCAGCGTCAGCAGGACCGTCATTTTGGCCATACCCGGACTGAACAGACGCATTACACTGTGTTTGGGTTTGTCGTCGGACTCGACCGGCAGTGCATCCACGGCGGCATGGCCCATGCGCCCGAGCGTACGGTTGATTCGCTCCAACGCGCCCGGCGGCCGCTTGTGCTGCAGGAACTCGATCGATTCCGGCATGAAGTACCAGACGAGCGGCAGGAAGCACGCCGTCAGAATTGCACCGAATACGAAAACCGACGGCCAGTCGTACGAGCGCAGTAACATCGACGCGATGGTGCCGCCGAAGATTACGCCCGCCGGGTAACCCGCCGCCATCAACGTCACTGCCAGATTGCGGCGTTTGGCGTTCGAGTATTCCGCCGTCATCGCGTTGACCGAGGCGAGCATGCCGCCGATGCCGAGGCCCGTGCAGAACCGGTAGACGAGTAGTGGCGCCACTGCGCCAGCGGTTGCGGCGAGGATCATGCCACCGATCATCACGATCAGGCAGCCCAGAATCGTCGGACGCCGGCCGACCTTGTCTGCAACATTGCCAATCACTGCCGAGCCGAGAGCCATGCCGATGAGTTCGGCAGACAGGATGACACCGAGGACGCCGCGGTCGACGCCCCATTCGGCCGCGATTCCCGGCGATGCGAAGCTGATGGAGAGGACGTCGAATCCGTCGAGCGCAGTCAGGCCGATGCACAATGCAATGGCGACGATCTGCAATGCGCCCATCGGCGTATGCAGGATGATATCGCGTGGACTCTTGTTCATTGTCTTGTTCCTTCAGTCTCCAAACAGCAGCTTGAGTGCGTTGCCTTTCAGGATGGGTTCGCGCACCGAATCCCGGAATTCGGATTTCTCGAATGCCGCCAGCCATCGGTCCGGCGTGATCAAGGGGAAATCGGAACCGAACAGGAACTTGTGCCCGATCTGCGTGTTCGCGTATTGCACGATCTGCGGCGGAAAATACTTCGGACTCCAGCCGGACAGGTCGATGTAGACGTTGGGCTTGTGCAGCGCCATCGACAACGCCTCGTCGGTCCACGGCCAGGACGGATGCGCGAGGATGATCTTCATGTCCGGGAAATCGACGGCCACGTCGTCGACCAGCATCGGTTGCCCGTAGCGCAGCCGGATGCCGCCGCCGCCGCGCATCCCGGTGCCCATCCCGGAATGGCCGGTGTGGTAGATGGCCGGCAGCTTGTGCTCGGCGATGACCTCGTAGATCGGCCATGCCATGCGGTCGTGCGGATGAAAGTTCTGGATCGGCGGGTGGAACTTGAAGCCCTTCACACCGTAATCTGCGATCAGCCGCCGCGCCTCGATAGCGCCGGCCTTGCCCTTGTGCGGATCGATCGACGCGAACGCGACCATGATGTCGCTGTTCTCGGCCGCCGCTTCGGCGATCTCTTCGTTGCCGATCCTGCGGATACCGGTCGCGGCTTCGCTGTCGACGGTGAACATTACGAAGCCGATGTTCAGCGCGCGATACATCTCGACGGTTTCGGCGATCGTCGGACGCTTCGGGTCGGCCTTGAAATAGATCGACGCGGCCTTTTCGAATTCCGCCTGTATCGGATCGTGGGGCTGACGGCAGGAAACTTCGGCATGCACGTGCACGTCGATTGCCCTGAGTTCATCCCAACTCATGTAACCCCCATTGCCGTCTTCCCGGCCCTTCCGGCAAGGCATCATAGCAATGGCCATGGCAAAAAGCAGGCGCCAATCGGCGCCTGTAGGGCTCTTGTTCGCCTAAATCTGACGGCTGTTTCCGTGTGAGTCGAGTTCTGGTACGGGACTTCCCTTTAAATGGCAGACTTAATCGAAAGAGGTTCCAACACCGATGAGTCACAAAAGCCTTGAAGACCTCCTGAGGAGCGTAAGCAACCCGGTCGACATGCTGCGCAATTCGAAGATCGGCGCCTACGTCTATCCCGTCGTGCCGGCCGAGTACACCAACTGGCGCGATGAACAGCGGGCCTGGCGGGAGACCTGTGTGCTGTTCGACCAGACACACCACATGGTCGACCTCTACATGAGCGGGCCCGACGCCGTGAAGCTGTGTTCGGACACGGCGATCAATACGTTCAGGAATTTCGCGGTCAACAAGGCCAAGCAATACGTGCCGTGCAGCTACAGTGGCCACGTCATCGGCGACGGCATCCTGTTCTACCTGGGCGAGAACGAACTGGTCTTCGTCGGGCGTGCACCGTCGGCCAACTGGCTGAAATTCCACGCCGCGACCGGCGGCTACGACGTCAGCATCGAGGAAAGCGACCGTTCGCCGTCGCGGCCGGACGGCAAGGCGGTCGTGCGCAAGAGCTATCGGTATCAGATCCAGGGTCCCAACGCCGAGAAGGTGATCCAGAAGATCAACGGCGGCCCGATCCCGGACATCAAATTCTTCAACATGGACTACATCAACATCGGCGGCAGGAAGGTGCGTTCGCTGCGCCATGGCATGGCCGGGGCGCCGGGGCTCGAAATCTGGGGCCCGTACGAGGAGATGGTCGAGATCCGCGAGATCATCGTCGAGGCGGGCAAGGAATTCGGCCTGGCGCAGGTGGGTTCGCGCGCCTACGCGACCAACACGCTCGAATCCGGCTGGATCCCCTCGCCGCTGCCCGCCGTCTATACCGACGAGAGAATGAAGCCCTACCGCGAGTGGCTGCCCGCCACCGCCTACGAGGGCAGCGGCTCGCTGGGCGGCAGCCTGTATTCGGACAACATCGAGGACTATTACGTCACGCCGTACGAACTCGGTTACGGGCCGTTCGTGAAATTCGATCACGACTTCATCGGCCGCGAGGCGCTGGAGAAGATCAACGACGAGCCGCATCGCCACAAGGTGACGCTGGCCTGGAATTCCGAGGACGTCGTCAAGGTGTTCGCGTCGCTGTTCGAGGCAGGCGACATCTATAAGTACATCGACCTGCCGCTCTCGAACTATACTTCCGCCACTTACGACAAGGTACTGCACAAGGGCAAGCTCGTCGGCGTCTCGATGTTCAGCGGCTACAGCTACAACGAGCGGACGATGCTGTCGCTG
>JBAUVS010000381.1:0-5999 GCA_049583345.1 Woeseiaceae bacterium | reverse complement strand
GTGTAGCGGTCCGCCAATTTATTACCATAGCGCCTGGCGCAATCCAATCCGGAGCCGGACCAAATGCTCGAGCTCTATCATGGCGAACCCGCCGCGAATTCCCTCAAATCGTTGTTGTGCCTCAAGGAGAAGGGGCTGGACTTCGTGAGCCATCGCCTGAATCTCGGAGAATTCGAGCAACACGAGCCGGCCTACGTCGCGATCAACCCGCATGGCCAGGTCCCGACGCTGGTACACGACGGCAACGTGATCACGGAATCGACACTGATCAACGAGTACCTCGAGGACGTATACCCGGAACCGCGGCTGCGCCCCGAAGACCCGGTCGCGCGCGCCCACATGCGTTACTGGACGAAGTTCGTCGACGAGTACTTTTGCCCCGCGCTCAGCGTGCTGGGCTGGCAGGCCATCATCAAGGGCATGGTCGAGCACCTGTCGGAGCAGGAGTTCGAAGCGAAAATCGCCCGCATCCCGCTGCAGGAACAGCGGGACAAGTGGCGCATCGCGGCCAAACAGGCGTTCCCGAAGGATCAGCTGGACGATTGCTCGCGTCGCGTCGACGTATCGGTGGCCAGGATCGAGGCAGCGCTGGAGAAATCGCCCTGGGTTGCCGGTCCCGACTACACGCTGGCCGACATTGCCTGCTTCGCGATGATGGCGGGGATGCCGGTTTTCCAGCCGAAGATCATGAACCGCGAGAACGCGCCGCGATGCATGGACTGGCATGCACGGATGCTCGGGCGGCCGGCCGTGAAAGCGACGCTCGCCATACCCTAGAGACGCCACCGCGTACCCTCAATTCAAGTTCCTTTTGCATCGAACTCTGTTTCGTTGCCAATCGAGTATGTTTGACGCAATTCGGGCTTTATGAGGCGGTGGGAACATCCATACTCAGGGGGGTTTACAGATGGACCACCATCGCAAGTATGTCAGAAGCATCGCTTCGCTGATCTCCATACCTCTGGTCATATCGACCCTGTCGTTCGGAGCATCGACGGCGGCCGCACAGAGCGACGACAAGGGCAAGAAGAAGGCGGAAGAAGAAAGCCCGCTCGAGGAGATCGTCGTAACGGCACGGTACCGTACCGAGCGTCTGCAGGACACCCCGATCGCCATCAGCGCGCTGACTGCCAAAGACATCGACATGCGCGCCTTCACGACGAGCTACGAGGTCGGTTACACCGTGCCGAATGCGTCGTTCCGCCCGGCGCAGGCCGCCTACGGCAACACGATGACCGCCTATATCCGCGGCATCGGCCAGTACGACTTCGACCAGGCCTTCGAACCCGGCGTCGGCATCTACGTGGATGACGTCTATCAGCCCTTCATGCTGGGCACACAGATGGACCTGGTCGGAATCGAGCGCATCGAAACGCTGCGCGGACCGCAGGGCACCCTGTTCGGGCGCGGCTCGATCGGCGGCGTGATGCGCCTGGTCACCAAGCAGCCGCAGGGCGACGGCACGGGCTTCGCCGACGTGACGCTCGGTTCGTTCGACCGGGTCGACGTCCGCGCCGGTTTCGACTTCGCGATCACGGACCACCTGTTTGCCCAGGTATCGGGGGCGTCGCGGAAACGCAACGGATACCAGCAGGTCGTCGATTTTGCGTGCCGGTACCCGTCGCAGGCAGGATTGCTCCCGGTCAGGGACACCAGCCGGGGCAGGAACTGCGTGATCGGCACGCAGGGCGGCGAAGACGTCGATGCATTTCGCGGCGCACTGCGCTGGATAGCCAGTGACAGCGTCGAGCTGACGCTTACCGGCGATCTCCAGAACGACCAGTCCGAGGCGAAGGCCGACACGCTGGTCGACATACAGTACCCGCTGGATCTGTCCGGCAACGAGATCCCGACAAACGGCTACGTACTCTTCAATAACGAATACATCAATCACGTACCGACGGATGCCGAGCCCTGGGGCTGGGGCATCCCGTACGACGATCGCTTCATCCCGCCGAATATCTACACGACGTATGCGACGTATGACGACCCGGCCAGCGGCCTGGCACTGAGGCCGACGTCGGCGATCCGGCGGGTGGGCACGTCGGCGACGTTGAGGTGGAATATTTCGGACACGACGACTTTGACGGCGATCGGTTCGTACACGAACATCAAGAGCCAGCTGAGTTCGGATGCCGACGCCTCCCCGTTCAACTTCCAGACCACCGGCGGGCAGCAGGACTTCCACTGGTCGACGGCGGAAATACGCCTCAACGGACGGGCCATGGACCGCCTCGACTGGACCCTGGGTGCGTTCTACTACACCGGCCAGCCCACGAACCGGCAGCTCGTCAGCTTCCCGCCGATCTTCTGGGGTATCTTCCGAGCCGGTGGAACGGGCGCACCGCCGGCCGCCGTCGTCCCGCTCATCGAGGGGCCGGTGAATGTCGGCGTGAACGCCCGCAATGTCGCCGACGCGAAGAACAAGGCCGTGTTCGGCCACGTCGTATACGACCTGACGGACGCGCTGAGTTTGAACGCGGGCGTGCGCTACTCGAAGGACACGAAGGACGTCGACTTCGACAACTCGATCGTGCAGACGACGATCAATATCGCCGACAATCACACCGACTGGCGCGTCGGTCTGGACTACAAGCCCGGCGAGGACAACCTGATCTACGGCTCGGTCGCGACCGGGTACCGTCCTCCGGCCTACAACCCGCGGCCGTTCACGCCGGCGCAGGCGATCGCGGTCGGCGGCGAGGAAGCCCTGGCCTACGAACTCGGCTACAAGTCCGAGCTGGCAGATCACCGGGTACGACTCAACCTCGCCGCGTTCTATACCGACTACAAGAAGCGCATCGTGTCGATCGGCGGAACCGAGTGCATTCCTCCGCTGATCAACGAGACGGACCCGGGCGCCATACGGGACTCCAACGGCAATTTCTGCCTGGGGGTTACTTCGCTCACGAATTACGTGCAGCTGTCCGGCACGATCAAGGGTGCGGAGCTGGAGTTCGACTGGCGGCCTGTCGATCAACTCTCGATCAATGCCGCCGCCGGCTATACGAAATGGAGTTCGCCGGAAGTCGACAATTGCGATCTCAATCTCGATGGTCAGCCTGACCCGGGCATTACCTGCAGCAGCCAATCGAGCTTCGTGCCGAAGTACAACTGGACCGTTGGCGGGGCGTACGACTTCGAGCTGTCGAGTGGCGCAACATTGACGCCGCGCATCGACGTGTACGGGCAGACGGAGATCTGCACGGCATTTTCCTCGCAATTGTCGTGCTCGGACGGTTACCAGCTCGTCAACGTCCGCCTGCAGTGGGAAAGCGCGGACAATACCTGGACGGCGGCGGTCGGCGGAACCAATGTCACTGACGAAGAGTATTTCCTGAACAAGTTTGACCTGACGCTCTTCGGCCAGAACACGGTAGAGGGCATGCCGGGCCGCCCGGGTGAGTGGTATCTCACCTTCGGCAGGCATTTCTAGAAAATCCGGGAGCTGCAAAGCACCCTCGGCGCGCCCTGCAAGGGGCGCGCTTTTCTTATCGATGGCGGCTTCGGCCGCGATTACAGGCTTTCGTAGGGGAGCCCCACGTATTGCTCGGCGATGACGCGCCGGCCCGCTTCGGAGGCCAGGAAATACCCGAGCTCCGACTGCTTGAACCGAGAATAGATCTCGCTCGGCAGGTCGCCGGTGGTCTCGGTGTCGAAACGGTGCAGCATGCCTGTCAGCCAGCGCGAGAAGCGCACGCCGTGCCAGACGCGCCGAAGCGCGATCTCGGAATAGCGCGGCACACAGTAGCGGTCGCCCGCCTCGTAGACGCGCGCCAGGACCTGGAACAGCGCCGCGACGTCGGATGCGGCGAGATTGAGCCCTTTCGCCCCCGTCGCCGGCACGATGTGGCCGGCATCGCCGACGAGGAACAGGTTGCCGTATTGCAGCGGTTCGCAGATGAACGAACGCATCGGGGCGATGCTCTTCTCGATGCTCGGGCCGGTAATGAGGCGCTCGGCGGCTTCGGGCGGGATCCGATTCCTGAACTCGTCCCAGAATGCCTCGTCCGACCAGTCCTCGACGCGGTCCGTCAGCGGCACCTGCACGTAGTAGCGTGACCGCTGTGCCGAGCGGCGGCTGGCCAGCGCGAAGCCGCGCTCGTGCTTGCAGTAGATCAGTTCCTTGCTGACCGGGGGCGTATCGCTGAGCAGCCCGAGCCAGCCGAAGGGGTACGCGGTATGGTGCTCGGTCCGCTCCGATTCCGGGATCGACTGCCGCGCGACGCCGTGGTAGCCGTCGCAGCCTGCGACGAAATCGCAGGCAATCTCGTACTCCTCGCCCTGGTGCCGGAAGCTCACGCGCGGGTGTTCGGACAATACGTCGTGCGGTTGAACGTCCAGCGCCTCGTAGTAGGACATGAGGCCGGCCGCCTCGCGCGCAGCCATCAGGTCGTGCGTAATCTCGACCTGCCCGTAGCAGACGACGGTCATACCACCGGTCAGCTCCCTCAGGTGGATGTAATGCGTTTCGCCATCGACGCAGATGTCGAAGCCGTCGTGGATCTCGCCCTCGGCGTCGAGCCGGTGTCCGCAGCCGGCCTCCCGGAGCAGGTCGACGAAACCGTGCTCGAGGATGCCGGCGCGTATCCTGCCGAGGACGTAGTCGCCCGTCTCCTTCTCCAGGATGACGTTGTCGATGCCGCGCGTGGCCAGCAACTGACCCAGCAACAGTCCGGACGGTCCCGCGCCGATGATGGCGACCCTGGTGCTGAGCGATTTCATCGACCTATTGTATTGGGTCCGGCCAGCGATTCGAGGTGCCGGCCATGAGAGATGTTATCCCGGCCATTCGAACACTGGTGATTCGGTCCTCGAAGCGCCCAATGCGCAACGGACCACGCCCTCACGCGCCCGCGCCGAACCACGCCGAGGCGGCCCACAGCAGCAGCGGTGACGAAAACAGACCGATGCCGACCGACATCGACAGGGCTCCGACGGCCTGCTCGACGTCGAGGTCCGCCACCGAGGACAGCGCCACCGACGAGAAACCGATGGGCGCAGCGGCCGCGCCGACGATGACGGCCGCGAGCAGGCCGTCGAGGCCGAGCGCCCAGACGATGGCGAGGCCGGCCGCGAATCCGAGCGGCATCCGGAACAGCACCGCGTACAAGGGCATCGCGCCGCGCAGCGCGCGCGGCGAGAAGGTGATGCCCAGGGCGATCAGCACCAGCGGCATGGTGACCTTGCCGAGCGGCGCCAGGATCTGACCGACCAGGTCCGGCGTTCGATACCCGCCGACATTGACGACGATCGCGGCCGCGATCGCGATGAACAACGGCGAGCGCAGCGTCTTCATCAGCGATGCCACCGCCGAGGGCGTCTCGGCGTCCCCGTATCCCAGCGCGACGAGGTAACCGATCGTCGCGACGAACACGGCGTTGCCGGCATCGAACAGGATCGCGTTCGCGAGGCCCTGCTCCCCCAGCAGCGTCAGCACGAACGGGAACAGGAAAGTCATGTTCGTAATCCCGGCGCCCAGCACGAGCGCGCCGGCGTTGCGTGACGGCAGCCCGTTGCGGCGCGCGAACGCGACGGCCGCAAGCATGCACGCGCCGTCGGCCAGGATCGCCCCCAGCGGCAAAAGCGCCGAGTGACCCGACACCTGCATGTGCGCGATGGATTCGAAGGCCAGCGCCGGCAGGGTGACGAAGAAGATGGTGCGGAACAGGAATGCGCCGTGGCCGCGATCCGCGAGGCCGGCTGCGCGCAACGCGATACCGGCGAGGAAATAGACGAAGATGGGTGCGAGCGCGAGCAGAGGCATGCGGCGGCGCCGGTGGCGAAGTCAGCCCTGTGAGATCTGCACGATCTCGTCGGCGAGGAACAGTCCGGTCAGGACCGCGCGCAGGTGGATCGAGGCGTTCAGGTTGTCGACGAGCTGCGAGCTGATTCGCGCACAGGCGAGCGCCGCGCGCACGCTCGTCGCCGCGCGGGCGGCGTCCCCGGCGATGATCCCCGCGAGGTCCTTGGCCGCATCGTCCCGGCTGGCCGCGGCC
>JBAUVS010000380.1:0-4484 GCA_049583345.1 Woeseiaceae bacterium | reverse complement strand
CAGCTCAACCTGTCGTACAGCGGCTCCCCGTGGCGGGCGCGCCGCGCGCTGCTGCCCTGGTATGCCTTCCCTGACCCCGCCTGGCACGGCACGCGCGTCGTGTTCGGTCACTGGTCCGCGCTCGGCCTGATCGCGCTGCCGAGGCTGGTCAGCCTCGACACGGGTTGCGTCTGGGGACGGCAGCTGACCGCCGTGCGGCTGGATACCCGGGTGACCGAAGTCTGGCAAGTGCCGGGGCAGGCATGAACTTCGAGGACCGGCGCGAATTCGCCGAGGCTCTCGACGCGGACGACCCGCTCGGCACGTTCCGCGAACGCTTCGCGTTCCCGCTGCCGAAGGGCGGGCGCGCCCCCGTGTACCTGTGCGGCAACTCGCTCGGGCTGCAGCCGAAGCAGGCCGCGCAATTCGTCGCGCAAGAGCTGGCGCAGTGGCGGGACTGCGCCGTCGACGGCCATTTCCATCCCGAGCGGCCCTGGCTCGCCTATCCGCGCCGGGCCACGGCCGGTTTCGCCGCACTGGCGGGTGCCAAGCCGTCCGAGGTCGTCGCCATGAACACGCTGACCGTCAACCTGCACCTGCTGATGATGAGTTTCTATCGCCCTGCCGGCCGGCGCTTCAGGATTCTCATCGAGTCGCAGGCGTTCCCTTCGGATCGCTACGCCGCCGCCTCGCAGATCCGCATGCACGGTTACGACCCGGCGGCCGGTATCGTCGAGTGGACGCCGCGCGGCGACGGCTCGACACTCGACACCGGCGACCTCGCGGCACTCCTCGAGCGCGAGGGCGACGGCATCGCGCTGCTGCTGTTGCCGGGCGTGCAGTACCTGAGCGGCCAGGTGCTCGACCTGCGCGAGATCTGCCGGCTGGGACGCCAGGCCGGCTGCGCCGTGGGCTTCGACCTGGCACACGCGATCGGCAACGTCGAACTGGCACTGCACGACTGGGGACCGGATTTCGCGGCGTGGTGCTGCTACAAGTACCTGAACGGCGGTCCGGGCGCGATCGGCGGCGCATTCGTGCACGAGCGCCACTTCGACGACGGCACCGGAGCCCTGCTGGGCTGGTGGGGCAACGACGAGGCCACGCGCTTCGAGATGGCGCCCGTGTTCCGGCCGGCGGCCGGCGCGGAGCGCTGGCAGATGAGCACGCCGCCGATCCTGTCGCTCGCTCCGGTACTCGCGTCCCTCGAATTGTTCCAGGAAGCCGGCATGGCCGCGCTCGTCGCGAAATCGAGGCAACTCACCGGCTATCTCGCCTGGCTGATCGAACGACGCTTCGACGGCGCCATCGGCACGATCACGCCCGAGCATGCGCGCGGGGCTCAGCTCTCGCTGGTCGTGCGCGACGCGGCGATCGATGCCAGGGGCCTGTTCGAGGCGCTGTGCGAGCGCGATGTGACGGGAGACTGGCGCGAACCCAACGTCATACGGGTCGCGCCGGCGCCGCTGTATAACAGTTTCGTCGACGTTTACGAGTTCGTCGACCGGGTGGGAGAGGCGCTTCAAACCCTGTGCAAGTGAGGCTCATTGTTCCGGCTCGTTACAGCTTGTTCCGGATGAAATCCGCGACGGCCCGGAGCGCCTCGAGGCGCGTCTGCGCTGACGAAAGCGAGTGGTCCCCGCTCTCAAGACGCACGAACGTGACATCCTTGTCGGCCTTCTTGAGCGCATTGTACATTCGCTCGCTCTGATCGAACTCAACCACGGTATCCTCTCTGCCGTGCACGAGCAGCACTGGCGCCCGGAAATCTTCGGCGTGATCGACAGGAGAGATTGCTTCCAGTTTATCCCGCTCGTCATCGACGGCCACGAACCGGTCCCGCCAGCGCGCGACGGACCAGCTGTACTTGCCGTATCGCATCTTCTGGGATTGCAGCATGCGAGGCAGATCACTCACACCTGCGATCGAGACAATGCACTTGTAGTACAGAGGCGAGAACGCGCCGGCGGCGAGTGCTGCGTAGCCTCCGGAATTAGCACCGATAATGGCAACTCGATCCGGATCCGCCACGCCCCGATGAATCAACCATTGGACGCTGTCGTCCAGGTCGGTCGACATCTCGGGGCTCCATCCCCCTTTGCCGAGATCATCAAGCTGTTTGCCAAAGCCGGTCGAGCCCCGCAACCGCGGCTGTAGCACGGCATAGCCACGGCTTGCGAAATACTGTGCGATCCAGTCGAAGCCAAAATGTTCGTTCGCCGCGGGTCCGCCATGAAGTAATACGATGAGCGGCAGCTTGCCGCCGGTCTCAACGGCCTCGCGCCTGTAGGTCAATAGTGCAGGAATGGTCACGCCGTCCCGCGTCCGGTATGCCATCACCGTTGTCGGCTCGACCTGTTGGGACGTGATGTCGGGCCTGCCCCGTACCAGGAGAGTGGGCTTGGGGTATCCGCGCCCGATGATCACGTAGTCGCCGGAACTCCACCCACCGCTGACGCGGAACAAAAGCCTGTCGAAGGTCGGAGTCCAGTCGATCAGCTCCGCAGCACTCCCGTTCAGGGCGTCCTGTGCATCCTTGACCCGCTCAGTCAACTCCGAATCGGCAAATTCGTAGGTCGGCATGAGTCCGGAGTACTCGACCCCGTAGACGACGCGGTTCAGGTCCGTCAGCGTGGTTGCGACATCAGCGTCATCGCGCCGGTAGAACGGACCCGTCACGGTGCCGTCGTCAAGACTCAAGTGATAGTCCCACGAACGGTCGGTGCCGGACCGGGTCGAATTGAATACGAGTTGCCTGTAGTCGGTAGTAAGACCAACGGGATTCATGTCGGGCACATCCGTTTCTTTCTCGTAGATCAACCGGCGATCGTTGCCGTCGTGGACCCAGATACGATGCAGATTTTTTGACTCGACGAATTCCTCTTCAACATACGGCCGGCCGGCGGCGTCAACGAACCAGTCGACCGTATTCGACGTCCCTTTGGCAATCCTTCGCTCGACCCTTCTGTTCAGCAATACCTCGAACAGGCCATACCGTGCGATGCTGTCGCCCGCGAACGCCGGCATGTAAAGCCTGGTGCCATCCACGCTGCTGCCGACGACGCGTCCGAGCCCGGTCTGCGCCGGCCACAGGCCCCTGGCCCCGACCAACAATTGGCGCAGATCGTTCGTCGAGATATCCAGAACGAAAGCGGCACTGTTCTCGAACCTCTGCCAGCCGTACAACCCCTCCGTCGTATTCGAAACGAGCAGTAGAACGTGCTCCTCGTCGAGAAAGTGAAGAGTGCGCGGCTTGACAGCGGCGACGTCGACGGCCCCGACAATCTTGCTGGTCACCAGGTTCATCACGACCACGTAGTCCTTGTCGGCCTTTACGTATCGGTAGGCAATACGATCGCCGCCGGGGGATAGCGCCATGCTTGAGACGACCGGCAGATTGCCGTAGCTCTCGAGCGGGGCGGGTTCCGCCGCTGCCGCTGCGCAAAACGGCCACACCGCCACCAGCGCGAGACATACGAGTCGACGGCAGTTCACCGTCTTCTCTCCAGAGTGACCGCCGTGAAGGCGTGGTCGTTCGCCGCGTCTGCCACTTGCGCCACTTCTTCCGCAATTCGCCAGGCACCCGGATCGAGTTCCGGGAAGTACGCGTCGCCGTCGCATTCGACGTGCCCGCGCGTGAAATAGATGCGGTCGGCCCGCGGCAGCAATTGGCGATAGATATCGCCGCCGCCGATGACCATGATCTCGGCGGCGTCGCCGGCGGCGGCGAGCGCCGCGTCGATCGAACCGACCACTTCGCAGCCGGGCGCACGGTAATCCGCACGGCTCGTGACGACGATGTTCCTGCGCCCCGGCAGCGGCCTACCGATCGACTCGAAGGTGCGGCGTCCCATCACGACCGGCTTGCCCATCGTCAGGGACTTGAAGCGTACGAGATCTGCCCGAAGATGCCAGGGGAGGCCTCCGTCGCGGCCGATGACGTTGTTTTCGGCGGCGGCCACAATGAGCGAGATCACGAGATTCTACACGGCCACGGCCGCGCGGATGTGCGGGTGCGCCTCGTAGTTGAGGATCTCGAAATCCTCGTATTCGTAGTCGAAGATGCTCGGCGGGCGGCGCCGGATCGCGAGCCGCGGCAAAGGCAGCGGGTCGCGGCGGAGTTGTTCATCTGCCTGCTCGAGGTGATTGCGGTACAGGTGGCAGTCGCCGCCGGTCCAGACGAAATCGCCGACGCCGAGGTCGGCCTGCTGCGCGAGCATGTGCGTGAGCAGCGCATACGAGGCGATGTTGAACGGCACGCCCAGGAATACGTCGCAGCTGCGCTGGTAGAGCTGGCAGGACAGGCGCCCTTCGGCGACCCAGAACTGGAACAGGCAATGACATGGCGGCAGCGCCATCTTGTCGATGTCCGCCACGTTCCAGGCCGACAGGATGATGCGCCGCGAATCGGGCGTCGTCCTGAGCTGCTCGACGATCCGCGCCACCTGATCGATCTTGTCACCGTCCGGCGTCGGCCAGCTGCGCCACTGCACGCCGTAGACCGG
>JBAUVS010000379.1:0-1779 GCA_049583345.1 Woeseiaceae bacterium | reverse complement strand
CGGCTGGGCAGCCGAAGTCCTCGCGAGCCGCGACCGCACGCGCGCCGGCATGGCCGCACCGCCACAGGGCCTGACCCTGGTACGTGTGACCTATCCCGCCGAATTCGGCCTTCCATGACGGCGCCTGCAGGAGCGCTGCCGGCCGCTGCGACCGAGCGCTTGCAGGAGCGCTGCTTGCCAGCGCGACCCGCCACGGCATTATCCCCGCACGGGGGGCAGGCAACGCTCCCGTGGCCCGCGATCATGTAAGATGCCGCCATGAGCTGGTTCAAGAAACTGATGCCGTCGCGCATCAGCACGGAGAAGCGTACGCGTTCGGTACCCGAAGGTGTCTGGATCAAGTGCCCGAAGTGCGATGCCCAGCTCTATCGCAACGAACTCGAGCGCAATCTGCAGGTATGCCCGAAATGCGAGCATCACCTTCGGATCGGTGCGCGTCAGCGCCTCGATTTTTTCTTCGATCCGGATTCACAACAGGAAATCGCCGCCAACCTCGAATCCCAGGATCCGCTGAAATTCCGTGACAGCAAGCGCTATCGCGACCGGCTGGCACAGGCACAGAAGAAGACGGGCGAAAAGGAAGCGCTCGTGGCGGCGACGGGCACGCTGTTCGGCCGGCCGCTCGTCGCCTGCGCGTTCGAGTTCGCCTTCATGGGCGGTTCGATGGGTTCCGTGGTCGGCGAACGGTTCACCCGCGCCGCGAACCACGCGGCGGCGAACAACATGCCGCTGGTCTCGTTCGCCGCGAGCGGGGGCGCCCGCATGCAGGAGGCGCTGTTCTCGCTGCTGCAGATGGCCAAGACGTCGGCGGCGATCGCGAAACTCGGCGCGAAGGGGATCCCGTACATCTCCGTTTTGACCGATCCGACGACGGGCGGCGTGTCGGCGAGTCTCGCGATGCTCGGCGACGTCAACATCGCCGAACCGAATGCCCTGATCGGTTTCGCCGGTCCGCGCGTCATCGAGCAGACCGTCCGCCAGACCCTGCCGGAAGGCTTCCAGCGCAGTGAGTTCCTCCTCGACCACGGTGCGATCGACATGATCGTCGACCGTCGCGAAATGCGGGTCCAGATCGCCGAACTGCTCGCCAAGTTCGAGCATCGACCCGCGCCCGCCACGAGCTGAAGTCGGCCTATGCCGGCCGACGGGACGCCGCTCGCCGCCTGGCTGACTCGTCTCGAGACGCTGTCGCCGCACGAGATCGACCTCGGGCTCGAGCGGGTCCAGGCGGTCCTCGGTCGGCTGACGTACCGGCGGCCTGCGACCGTCATCCACGTCGCCGGCACCAACGGCAAGGGTTCCTGCGTCGAGATGCTGGGCGCGTTGCTGGCGGCCGGTGGCGCGCGCATCGGCTGCTACACCTCGCCGCACCTGCGGCGCTACACCGAGCGCATCCGCATCGACGGCCGCGAGGCCGGCGACGACGCCATCGTCGCGGCATTTGAACGCATCGAAGCGGTCCGCGACGACGTGCCGCTGACCTATTTCGAGTACGGCACGCTGGCCGCGCTGCTGGTGTTGTCGGATGCCGGCGTCGACGCCGCCGTGCTCGAGATCGGCATGGGCGGCCGCCTCGACGCGGTGAACGCGATCGAGCCCGACGCGGGCCTGATCACGAACGTGACCCTGGACCACTGCGAATGGCTCGGCGCCGACGTGGAGACGATCGCGGTCGAGAAGGCCGGCATCATGCGCCGCGGCAAGCCCGTCGTATTCGGCTCGAAAGAGGTGCCCGCGACCATCGGCCGCGAGGCCCAACGGACCGGCGCCGTGCTGCTG
>JBAUVS010000378.1:0-2810 GCA_049583345.1 Woeseiaceae bacterium | reverse complement strand
GCGCGCCGGCGACCGTCGAAGATCGTGGCGCCGACTGTGCCGTGCCGGCGCTGCCGGACTACGACGACCTCGCCGCAATGCCGCGTCTTCCGGATCCGTTCCTGTCGCTGGACGGTCGCCGGGTGAGCCAACGCCGCGACTGGACCTGCCGGCGCGAGCAGATCGCGGCCGAAGTCCAGCAATACGAGCTGGGGCCGAAACCTGCGCGGCCCCGGCACGTCGCCGGTTCGCTCGACGGCGATACCCTGCGGGTCCGCGTCGACGACGGCGGCCGGGCGATCGAGTTCGATGTCACGATCCGCCGACCCGGCAGGGACGGCGGACCCTGGCCGGCGATGATCGTGCTCGGTCGTGGCACGGGGCTCGACGAGGACGATACGATCTCGGGGCTCGGCGTCGCGACGATCCTGTTCGACAACGGCGAAATCGCCGAACAGCAGAACGCCGAATCCCGCGGGCGCGGGAAATTCTATGAGCTATACCCTGGCCATCCCGCCGGTGCGATGATGGCCTGGGCCTGGGGAGTCAGCCGCCTGATCGATGCGCTCGAGACGACGCGCCAGGCGAACATCGATCCGGCGCGCCTGGGGGTCACCGGTTGCTCGCGGAACGGCAAGGGTGCGATCGTCGTCGGCGCGTTCGACGAGCGCATTGCGTTGACGATCTCGCAGGAGTCCGGTGCGGGCGGGTCGTCTCTCTGGCGCCTGGCTGACGTGCATCAGAAGGCATGGCTCGAGGGCGGCCGCCAGCCGGAGAACGGCGCGGTCCAGACCCTTGCGCAGATCGTCACCGAGAATGTGTGGTTTCGCGACTCGTTCCGACGCTTCGCGACCACGGCGACGCGGTTGCCGTTCGATCAGCACATGGTAATGGGGCTGATCGCGCCGCGGGCGCTGCTCGTCGTCAATAACACGGACATGTACTGGCTGGATCGCCAGGGCTCGCAGTTCGGTGCCGAGGTTGCTCACGAAATCTGGTCGGCGCTCGGCGTCCCCGATGCAATGGGGGCGACGCAGCGGGGCGGTCATCCGCATTGCCGCGAAGTGCCCAAACAGCAACTCGGCACCGTTGCCGCCTTTGTGAGACGATTCCTCGCCGGCGACGGAACCCCGACCGGCGAGGTACTGAGCACCGACGGCGTTTTCCCGGCCATCCGCGACCAATGGGTAGACTGGGATACCCCTCGGCTGACACCGTAATGGCCGGTGGCGCCACGGCGCACCCGCACATGGCGTTTTGTTGATCTCACGGCAACCAGACGATGATGACGAAATGAACGGCGACAACGGATCCGGACTGACACGGCGCGAGATTCTCCTGGGTACGACGGCCGTACTCGGCCTGGGCGCCGCCGCGTCGGTGCGTGCGGGCACGCCGGGATCGGCGGGCAACATCCCGCTCGCCAGGGGAGACACGATCCTGTTCCAGGGCGATTCGATCACGGACGTGGGCAGAGATCGAGAGCGCGAAGGCGAGGCGAATCGGGCCGACGCGCTGGGTCACGGCTACCCCCTGATACTGGCCTACGAACTGCTCCGTGACTACCCGGACAAGGCACTCGCGATCTATAACCGGGGCGTCAGCGGCAATACCGTGCCGGATCTCGCGGCTCGCTGGCAGCGCGATTGTGTGGACTTGCGGCCGAGCGTGCTCAGCATCCTCGTCGGGGTCAACGACATCTGGCACAAACTGGACGGCGATTTCGACGGTACCGTGGACAGTTACCGCCGCGATTTCACGGCGCTGCTCGCGAGTACGCGCGAGGCATTGCCCGACATCCATATCGTGGTCTGCGAGCCGTTCGCGCTGCGCACCGGCGCCGTGGACGATCGCTGGTTTCCGGAGTTCGACGAACGCCGGCGTGCGGCAAGCGAGGTCGCGGTTGCCGCAGGCGCGCACTGGGTGGCATTGCAGTCCTTGTTCGATGGCGCGGTAATCGGGAGCGTAGCCCCGGGCTACTGGGCCGCGGACGGCGTTCACCCAACGATGGCGGGTCATTCGTTGATGGCCCGGGCCTGGAGGCAGGCGGTCGGCATCTGACGGAGTTGCGGCGGGGCGAACTTATGCCGCCGTCACGGTCAGAATCAGCACAGGGCAGGCAAGATGGAGTGACGCGATGGATTCGGCATGGATCAAGGTTTTCATACTGACTATCAGTGAATGCGTGGCGCCCGCCGGCAAGAGTGTCTGTCAGCAACAGGAGTTCCAGCTGGAGTTCCTGACCCAGTCCGATTGCCAGGCGGCCCTGCAGGAACTGACCGCACTGAAAGATGCGTCCAAAGACGTGATCGTCAACCGCACCGCATCGGGCTGTGCTCCCTCCGCGCGCGAGACCAGTACCTTCGAGAGCCTGGCGGCCATCGACAAGGCCTACAAGGACGAGCCGGGTTGGCGCACACCGGGCAAGGAAACGCCGGCCGCGCCCAGCGAGCGGACCGAGGCGTTCCACGAGCGGCTCGACAACCTCAAGAGCTGCGACGACACGCACTGGGTCGCTCCGTGCAAGAACGACGGCATCATCGTCGAGAGCACCAGCGGCGATCCGGTCGAGGTCTGGCACCGCGACGAGTGATTGCGCCGTGCGATTTGCGCGAATCGCGCACGGCTCAGCGGAGGCGAATCTGCGAATTCACTTGAAGTGAATCGTGCAAGTTATCGGTTGCGTGAAGGGTCGCTTTTTTCCTCGCGATGGTTTCCGTCGCAAGTCTTGACTTTCGGGCCGGCAGGTTTAGCTTTGATGCTGAGGCAATAGCCTCACGCGCCAACAAGTTCGCTTGTTGACAACCGCCCTGCTGAACGAGGTCCGAGCC